>CAZTMO010000182.1:0-4487 GCA_964615105.1 uncultured Thermoleophilia bacterium | reverse complement strand
GCCGAGGTTTCCGTGAGGGAAGAACCTCGTTGAGATGACCGTCGACCTGACGAGAAGCCCGCACCGGCGCGAACCCCGCGCCGGCCGTTCGCGCGGCGGTGAGACCGGCGCCGTGCGGTTCACCCGGCGCTGGTTCATCGCCGGCGCGATCGCCCTCGTCGCGGCGGCGGCCGGTCTTGTCGAGATCCTTCGCCGCGACGCGTCCAGGACCAAGGGACTCGTCACGGCGCCGGAGACGTTGCTCGGCGCCTTCCCTGTACGCAGCGTCGAGCGGCAGCCGCCGACCGCGGATCCGGAGGACTGGGTCGTGACCGTCGACGGCCTCGTCACGACCCCGCTGACGGTCGAACGTGCGACCTGGCGGACGCTGGAGCGCCTCGACGAAACGGTGGATTTCGACTGCGTCGAAGGCTGGTCGGTGGGCGACGTTCGCTGGGGCGGCGTCGCGCCTGGCGTCCTCCTCGACATGGCGGGCGCGCTGCCCGTGGCGACGCGCGTGACCTTCCACGCCGCCGGCGGCGTGTACAGAGACGGGTTGCCGATGGACCTCGTCCGCGACCCCCGGACCGTGCTCGCGGACGAGATGAACGGCGAGGCGCTGCCGCCCGCCCACGGCGGGCCCCTGCGCCTCGCCGTCCCCGGCCAGCTCGCCTACAAGAGCGTCAAGTGGGTCGAGCGTCTCGAGGTCACGGACGCGCCGGTCGAGGGGTATTGGGAGCGGCGCGGCTACCCGGCCGACGCACCCGTCACATAGGCGACGCCGGCCCGGTACGGGCGAGAAGCGCCCACGAGACCGCCCTCGCGGGAACGACGGCCATCACGCGCGGATTGCGAATGATGCGGACGTGCCGTCGGGGCGGCTCAGATCACGTGCGCCGCCATGAGCACGACGAGCACGACGACCGCGGCGGCCACGATGATCGCGATGACGGCCAGGGTGCTTGGCCCGTGGCTCTCGGGCGGCGCCTTCCAGCTCGGGTCGTTCTCGTGGTCGTGGAGCTGCTCGGCCGAGAGGTTCAGACGCTGGGTGCCCGGCCAGGTCTGGCCGAGCGTGCCGCGGTTGGGGTGCGAGTAGCGCTCGCCCGGCTCACGCTTCTCTGAGGACATGGTCCATCCCTTCACTGGCGTGGTGCGTCGTCACCTATGTTAGACGCGAGGCTGACGCTGGTCTATCAGAGGGCCGCGGGCGACCGACGAGGTGGGCGCCCGGCGGCGCGGGGAGTCCCGCGGGCGCGCCCGCAGGGTTGGCATCGCCGCGCCGCGGGCACGATGCCGGGGAATCGTCACGGCGTCGCAGAGTGCGGGTAGACTGGACGCCGCCGAAGTCCTGTCAAGGAGGATCCCGATGAAGTACCGCTGCACCGTGTGCGACTACATCTACGACCCCGAGGTGGGCGATCCCGACGGCGGGATCGAGCCCGGGACCGAGTTCGACGATCTGCCGGACGACTGGGTCTGCCCCGAGTGCGGCGTCGAGAAGGACATGTTCGAGCCGGTGGAGGACTGACGGAGACCCGGACGAGGACTGACGGAGACGCGTCTTCGGGAAGCAGGGGGCGCGGCGCCGAGGCGCCGCGCCCCTCTTCTTGTCCTGCGTCCGCCTGCCGCGCTCAGGGAGCGAGCGGAACCGACCCGGTGAGCGTGACGGAGCCGGTGCTGAGGTAGACGGTGATCTCGTACTGCAAACCGGGACCGGCCCCGTAGGCGAAGCAGCCCGGTCCGTCGCCTGGTCGCATCGGCTCGCCGCTGAACGGGTCGGCGGGCCACACGCCGCGGGTCGTCGCCACGGCACCGTCCGGCGCCAGTTCGTCGTCTGTCGGCAGTGCGCCGCCGTGCAGGAGCGCCCACTCGCGGACGTACTCTTCGACGATCGCGCCGTTGCGCGCGACGATCTCGTCCTGGAGCGCAATCAGGGGGGCGCGCCACGGCGACGCGCGGTAGTCGCCGCCGAGCGTGACGTGGCCGCCGCGCGAGAAGTGCGCGACCAGCGCGAAACGGTCCCGCGCGGCGCTCACCGTGTACTCGAAGTCGCCCCAGTTCTGCGAGGCGGCGATCGGCCGGTGCGTCCACACGTTGTGGGGCCAGTAGCGGTAGCCGGCCTGTCTTCCCACGGAGCCGTCGACGGCGACCTCTTGCGCCGGCGGGTAGTTCCCGCCGTGAGCGAGCGCCCACTGCTGCACGAGCTGGCGGATGAAGTCGACCTGCTCGCGCGTGCGGTGGTCGTTCTGCATCTTCCGCGTGTAGGGCACACCGCGGCGGAGGACGATGGAACCGCCGGGGTAGTGCCCGGCCAGGCGGTAGCTGAGGCGGTCGGGCGCCGGCGTGTAGGTGAAGTCGCCAGTCCCCGAGCCGGGCCGCATGGCGGCGCCCGTCCACGGGTTGCGCGGCCAGACCGGCGCGGGGACTGTCCCGCCCTTGCGGAGTGCATCCCGCCCCGGGTACGTGCTGTAGTGTGCGTTGGCGTAGCGTTCGAGGTAACCCTGCAGGAGCAGAAGGCGCTCGCGCAGCAGCGCGGTGCGCGAGGCTGCCGCCGTCGCGGGCGGCGCCACGGCCGCGCCCGCGACGGCGACGCAGAGAACGACCAGCGACAGTACTGCTATGTGACGGTGTCGGCGCATGGATCCCTCTCAGCCGAGTCCCTTCGCTCACGTGACGACCCCGTCGCGGAGTCTCGCTCGCCCGGGACGCGAGGTCAAGGCGCCGGTCCGCTTGTCGTACAATCGACCCACCCGACAAGGCGAGGTCTCCATGGGCGTGCTCGAACTCAAGAACGTGTCGCTGACGCTGGGCGGCAAGCCGGTCCTCAACGACTTGACGGTCGACTTCTGGCAGGGGCACATTCACGCCCTCATAGGCCCGAACGGCGCCGGCAAGTCGACGTTGGCGAGCACGATCATGGGCCTGCCCGGCTACACCGATATCGCCGGCGAGATCCTGCTCGACGGCGAGCGCATCAACGACCTCACGGTCGCTGAGCGCGCCCGCCGCGGCATCACGCTCGCCTGGCAGGAACCGGCCCGCTTCGAAGGCCTGCGTGTCGACCGCTTCGTGCTCGCCGGGGCGAAGGACCGCAGCACAGCGACGGCGCGCAAGGTCCTCGACCGCGTCGGGCTCGATCCCGACAAATACATGACCCGGTCCGTCGACCGCACGCTCTCCGGGGGCGAGCGCAAGCGCATCGAGCTGGCCTCGATCCTCTCGATGGAGCCCAGCATCGTCCTCATGGACGAGCCCGACTCGGGCATCGACGTCGAGGCCCTCAACCGCATCTTCGACGCCCTCGCCGACTTCAAGGAGCGCGGCGCCACCGTGATCATGATCACCCACAGCCAGGAGGTGCTCAAGCACGCCGAGCACGCCTTCCTCATGTGCTGCGGAAGCATCCTCGACAAGGGCGCCGTGGGACGCATAGACGACTACTTCGCCGACCACTGCATGCCGTGCGACCACACGAACCAGCCGGACGCGCAGGAACTGCAGGGGGCACTCGCGTGAGCGCCGCACAGGCCCGTCGCGGGGTGCCCCGAAGGACCCGGCCATGAGCCCGACGTCAGAGCAGGTCGAGACCGCGCGCGAGCTGCTCGCCAGCCTGGGTGACTTCGGCGGGCACGTCAAGAGCGACGACGTCGCCCACCTCGAGGTCCACGGCAACGAGGTCGTCGGCGCTCATCTCGTCCCCGGCCTCGAGGTCGACGTCGACCAGCTCGACGACGGCATCAAGGCGCACATCCACCTCGAGCCCGGGGCGCGCATCGCCAAGCCGGTGCACCTCTGCTTCGGCATGCTGCCCGAGGAGGGCCTGCAGCACATCGTCATGGAGGTCGAGGCCGAGGAGGGTTCATACGCGTCGGTCCAGGCGCATTGCACCTTCCCGAATGCGGTCGACATCACGCACAAGATGGACGCGGTGGTGCGCATCAAGCCCGGCGCGACCTACGAGTACTTCGAGCGCCACCTGCACGGCAAGGAGGGGGGCGTCGTCGTCGTGCCCAAGACCAGGGTCCACGTCGGCGAGGGGGCCCGGTTCAAGACCGAGTTCGAGCTCATCAAGGGGCAGGCGGGCGTGATCGAGTTCGACTACGACGTCGACTGCGACGCCCACAGTCTGCTCGACATGATCGCCCGTATATGGGGACGGGGGAAGGACCGCATCAGTATCCGTGAGGTGGCGCGCCTGAACGGCGAGGGGGCGACTGCCGTCCTGCAGAGCCACATCGCCGTCAAGGACGAGGCGGTCGCCGACGTCTACAACTCGCTGGCGGCCAACGCCGCCGGGGCGCGCGGGCACGTCGACTGCAAAGAGATCGTGCAGGGCGCGGCGGTCGCCAAGGCGGTGCCCGTGGTCGAGGTCAACCACCCGCAGGCGCACATCACGCACGAGGCCGCGATCGGCAGCGTCGACAGCAAGCAGCTCCAGACGCTGATGGCGCGCGGCCTCGACGAAGAGAAGGCGACCGACCTGATCATCGAGGGCCTGCTGGGCTGAC
>CAZTMO010000181.1:0-4492 GCA_964615105.1 uncultured Thermoleophilia bacterium | reverse complement strand
CAACCCTCCGGTTAACAGCCGGATGCTCTACCATTGAGCTACCGAGGACCGCTCTGGCCGGGACAGTATAGGTCAGGGGCATGCGGCTCACAAAGCCGCCCGCCCCGACCGGGGGTCAGTGCCAGCGGGGCTCGATCCACCAGCCGTTGGGCACGCCGTACGCCTCGGACCCCACCGACTCGTGACTGCGCAGGCCGCGCCGCGCCTCGGCCGTGAGCTTCGCCGCGAGGCGCAGCCGCAGCTCGTCGAAGCGCGGCCGCCAGTAGCTCTCGTCGCCCGGCTCGCGACCGGCGAGCGCCGCGCTCGCGACGACGGCCTTGGCGGCCGCCTCCGACGGCACAGGCTCTTTCCACCATTCTGGCCGCGCGATGCGCGTCCCGAAGCGGCTCGCCGGCGATTCGAGATCGGCCGCCGGCTCACCGGCGGGCAGGTACCCCCACGACTCGGCCTGCAACGTGACCGAGGCGTTCGGCGCCTCGTCCACGAAGCGCTCCAGCGCGTCGAGGGTCGCGGTGGCGCTCGCCTCGTCCTCGCCCGGCTGGTTGAACGTGAAGGAGGCCGCGGTGACGAGGCCCTTGGCGTTGGCATAGCCGAGCACGTAGAGCGCGTGTTCGACCGCCTTCTGCGGATGCGGCGCCTGGCCGGTACGTGAGAGCAGGTCGACCGACAGCGTGCCGACATCGAGCCGCAGCCGCACGCGCGCCGCGTACATCTTGTCGAGGTCGAGCCGCACGAGCGCATCCGGGCGCCCGTTCAGGGTGATGGGCAGGTCGCGCCGGTCGCTGCGGGCGATGCCGTCGAGCACCGCGCGGCGCCACGTGGCGTCGTAGCCGAAGGCCGGGTCGAGAAGACCGATACGCCCCGGTTTGAGCGCCGCGACGCCGTCGAGGACCTGAAGGGCGACCTCGGGCGGGAACGCGTGCCAGCCGGCCCCGCCCGGGCGCAGCAGGCAGGCGGGCGCGTTGTACGGGCAGCCGCGGCTGAGGAAGACCCCCATCTCGGGCAGGCCGGTGGCCGCGTACGGGTACGCGGCGAACTCAGGGATGTGGTCGGCGTCGAGCGGCAGCGGCGTCCCTTCGACGGGACGACAGCTCTGCGTGTCGCGGTCGCCCTCCGCGACCGCGCGTGCCAGCTCGACGACCGCGCTCTCGGCCTCGCCGACGACGAGCCAGTTGAACGGCGAGCCTTCGTAAGCGAAGTCGTCGGGGCGCACCGAGACGTGGTGCCCCTCGACGGCGATCACGGCGTCGGGGTACAAGCGACGGACCCGCTCTGCCACGGCCACCGCCGCGCTGTACTGGAGCGCCGACCAGCAGGAGATCACGACGAGATCGGCCGGACGGGCGCGCAGCAGTCCCTCGGCTCTGCCGAGAAACGCGGCGCGCGCCTCGTCGTCCGTGGGGTTGCCGAGCTCGGCCTCGAGGTCGAGCACGTCGACCGTGGGAGTGCGCACTTGGGCGGACGATGCGCGCCCCGTGGGGTCGAGCGCCGCGGACTCGCGGCCGGCCCGCCTGAGCTCTGAGAACAGGCTCACCAGCTCGGGCTTGACCCGCGGGCCGTCGGCCCAGCGCCCACCGAACAGCGAGGCCGGGAACACCAACAGGACGCGCGCTTGCTCCATCGTCTGCCTCCTCGTCGGCCGCCCGCGGCTTCAGTCGAGAAAGTCGCGCAGGTTCTGCGCGTCGCGGTAGGCGCGCAGCTTCGCGAGCGTCTTGGCCTCGATCTGGCGGATACGCTCGCGCGTGACGTCGAACTTCTGCCCGACCTCTTCGAGCGTCCGCGGATGCTCGCCCTTGAGCCCGTAGCGGTACTCGAGCACCTTGCGCTCGCGCTGGGTGAGAAGCGTGAGGACGCGATCGAGCTCCTCGTTCTGCATGATGCCGTCGACGGCCTCGAGCGGCGCCACGGCGCCCTCGTCTTCGATGAAGTCGGCGAGCTGCGAGTCGCCCTCTTCGCCGACCGGCCGCTCGAGACTGACCGGGTCCTGGCTGATCTTGAGGATCTCGCGCACTCTGTCGGCCGTGATTCCCATCTCGGCCGCGACTTCTTCCGGCAGCGCGTCGCGGCCGAGGTCCTGCAGCAACTGGCGCTGGACGCGGATGAGCTTGTTGATCGTCTCGACCATGTGCACCGGGATACGGATGGTGCGCGCCTGGTCGGCGATGGCGCGGGTGATCGCCTGGCGGATCCACCAGGTGGCGTAGGTGCTGAACTTGTAGCCGCGCCGGTAGTCGAACTTCTCGACCGCGCGGATGAGGCCGAGGTTGCCTTCCTGGATGAGGTCGAGCAGGCTCAGCCCGCGCCCCGGGTAGCGGCGCGCGATCGAGACGACGAGGCGCAAGTTCGCCTCCGTCAGCTTGCGCTTCGCCTCCATGTCCTTGCGCTCGATGCGCTTCGCCAGCGAGACCTCCTGCTCGGCCGTGAGCAGCTTGACCTTGCCGATCTGGCGCAGGTAGAGGCGTACCGGGTCGCTCGTCGACGACTTGACCGAGAGATCGAGCTTGGGTTCGCCGGCCTCGTCCTCTTCACCCTTGGCCTCGGCCTCCGCGCGCGACGTCTCGTCGCCCTCGAGGATGTCGATGCCGAGGTCGTGAAAGAGGATGAAGATGTCGTCGATCTGCTCGACCGTGAGGTCGACGTCGCGCAGCTTCTCGTGCACGTGGTCGGCGTTCAGGTAGCCCTGCTCGCGACCCTCGGCCACGAGCTCGCGCACCTCTTCGACCATCGCGTCGACCGGGTCGCCGCCTTGGTGCTCGTCGACGGGTCCACCCTGTTCCTGCATGCGGTTCTCCTCGCCGGCCATGATTCAGTCCAGGAAGTCGCGAAGACGCTGTGACTCCCGATACGCCTTGAGCTTGGCCAGCGTCTTGGCCTCGACCTGACGGATGCGCTCGCGCGTGACGCCGAACGCCTGCCCTACTTCTTCCAGCGTCTTAGGGTGTCCCCCCTTGAGGCCGAAACGCAACTCGATGACCTTGCGTTCGCGGTGCGAGAGGGAGCCGAGCACGTGGTCGAGCTCTTCTTTGCGCATGATCTCGCCGACCACGTCGACGGGCATCGCCGCCTCTTCGTCCTCGATGAAGTCGCCGAGTTGGGAATCATCCTCGTCGCCGACGGGCGTCTCGAGGCTCACCGGCTCTTGGCTGATCTTGAGGATCTCGCGCACTCTGTCGGGCGTCATGCCCATCTCGGCCGCGACCTCCTCGGGCGTCGGTTCGCGACCGATGTCCTGCACAAGCTGGCGCTGCACGCGGATGAGGCGATTGATGGTCTCGACCATGTGGACGGGAATGCGGATGGTGCGCGCCTGGTCGGCGAGGGCGCGGGTGATCGCCTGGCGGATCCACCAGGTCGCGTAGGTGCTGAACTTGAACCCCTTGCGGTAGTCGAACTTCTCGACCGCGCGGATGAGGCCGAGGTTGCCTTCCTGGATCAGATCCAGGAACAGCATGCCTCGGCCGACATAGCGCTTGGCGATCGAGACCACGAGGCGCAGGTTGGCCTCGATGAGCTTGCGCTTGGCGCTCATGTCCTGGCGCTCGATGCGCCTGGCCAGCGAGACCTCTTCTTCGGCCGTCAGCAGCGGTACGCGGCCGATCTCCTTGAGGTACATGCGCACCGGATCGTTCGTCGGCGTCTTCACCGAGAGGTCGAGTCGGGCGAGGATGTCGCTCTCGGGCTTGGCCTCCGTCTCGGTCGCCTCGGCGCCCGGCGTCGCGCCCTCGCTCTCGAGGATGTCGATCCCGAGGTCGGCGAGCAGCGTGTAGACGCCGTCGACCTGATCTGGCGTCAACTCGACGTCCTGAAGAGCTTCGGCGACATGCTCGGTCGTGAGATAGCCCAGCTCGCGGCCCTCGTCGGCCAGGTGGCGGACCTCTTCGATACGGAGCTCGGCGGCCTCGGGTATGCGGCGCTCTTCAGCGGTGTCTGTCACGTGTCAGGACCCTGCCCTTCGGTGGGCTCGTCGATGACGGGAAGCGAACGGATCGCTTCGCGCAGGCGGCGGCGTACGCCCTCGAGTTCCGCCAGCTTCGCCTCCCGTGTACCAGTCTCGTCAGTTCTCGCCGCAGCCTTGAGCCTGGCGATGAGGCGCCCGACTTGAGCCTCTTGCAGACGCAGGAACAGTTCGTCGACGACGGCGACCGTGAACCGCTCGCGTCCGGCGCGCAACACGACCTCGGCGACGACATCGGGCACGTCGTCCGCCGCGTTCTGGACGGAGTCGGCCAAATGTGTCCTTTTCCCCGCATCAGCCCCTGTCAATCGCGTCTTGACCCAGCGACAAGCGGCACGCGTCTCGGCCGACGCGAAGGTGGCGTCGTCGATGCCCTCGAGGACATCGCCGCCCTTGTCGGGCAGCGCCAGACAGCCGGCCAGAAAACGGACCTCCAGCTCGTGCACGCCGCCCACCGCCGCGACGGCCGGCCCGACGGCGGCGCGGGAGACGCCGCCGGACGAGGCCGGCGCGGCGCCCCCCCCCGCGCCGGTGGGC
>CAZTMO010000180.1:0-4517 GCA_964615105.1 uncultured Thermoleophilia bacterium | reverse complement strand
TTGTAGTCCTCGGTGAGGAGGACGAAGAGGCGCGGGAAGCGGTGCGCGAACGGCAGCGGGTCGCCTCCGGCCGTCACGACGCCGTCAGTGATGAGAAGGCCGCTGCGCCGCGGGTTGCGACCGCGCTCGAGCTCGGCGGCGCCGAGTTCGAGCGCGGCGGCGATGTTGGTGTAGCCGCGCACCGGCTGGTCGAGCATGCGGGCGACGACCTCGGCCGGCGGCTCCGCGGCATGGAGCCGGCTGACGATGCGGGCCTTGTCCTCGAAGACGACCACCGACAGGTCCTCGGGGTGCAGCTTGAGGGCCAGAACGGCGGCCGCGACGGCGGCGATGGCCATGTTCTCGCCCGACATCGAGAGCGACGTGTCGAGCATGAGGACGACCTGGTGACGGCGCTCGGCGCGGCGCGCGACGATCAGGTCGCCGTCGTCGGGAAAGCGCTTGCCGAGGAGGTTGTCGAGCGTCGCCTCGACGTCGAGCTCACCGGCGAACGGCTCGCGCAGGGGCTCGCGCACGACGTGCGTGGCGGCGCGCAGCGGGCCGACGAGACGACTGGCGCGCTGCAGAACGGCGCGCGCCGCGAGGCGCTCGGCGTAGGCGCGCAGCCGAGCGTCGTTCAGGCGACAACCGGAGCGTGTCAGGTTGACGGCGATGGTCCAGCCGTCGAGGTCGGCGAACGGTACGCCGTAGCGGCTGGCGATGGCCTCGAGCGGGTCGGCGACGACGGTCTCGGGGCCGCAAGTGACCGGGACGGCGACGTCGCGCCGGCGGCGCGCCCGCGCCCCCTCCGGGGGGCTCAGGCTTTTGGGCCGGCGCCGTCCTCGCCGTCCGTCGCCTCCGGGTCCTCGCCGCGCACGACGACCTGCTCGTAGAGCTCGTCGAAGGCCGACGTCATGTCGGCGTCGATGTCGTCGCGCAGGTCGACGCGCGTCGTGAGCGCCGCGTCCATCGCCGCCCGCAGGGCGCCCTCGCCGTCGAGACCCGCGGCGATGGTCACCATGGCCACGGCGGCGCGGATAGAGGCGCCTTTGCGAAAGCGCGGGTGGCGGCGCGTCGCGCGCGTCAGCCGCACCGCCGCGCTCACGAGGCCCTCGTCCTCGCAGGCCGTCTCGCGGCGGACGATCTCCGCCTCTTCTTCTGCGTCCTGATACGCGAGGGCGAGATGCTCGAAACGGTCGCGCAACGCCTCTGAAAGGTGCCCCGTCGCGACGTACTCCACGGGGTTCTGCGTCGCCACGACCTGGAAGCCCTCGGCCGCGTGCACGGCGCCGATGTGCGGGACGCTGACGATGCGTTCGTCGAGCGCCGGCAGGAGTACGTTCTGCACCGACTCGGGCATGCGGTTGAGCTCGTTGACGAAGAGCACGGCGCCGTCGCGCATCGCCTGCACCAGCGGACCGGCGAAGAACGACGCCTCGCCGTACCCTCGCTTGAGCACCAGGGGCGGGTCGAACCAGCCGGTGAGCTTGCTCTCGGAGTAGCGGTCGTCACCGTCGACGCGCACCGTGGGCCTGCCGAGGTGAGCGCACACGGCGAGCGCCAGCGTTGTCTTGCCGACGCCGACCGGGCCTTCGATCAGGAGGTGGCGCCCCGAAGCGAGCACGGCGAGCGCCGTCGTGAGCTCACGCCCGCGACCGACGATGCCGTGCGCGTCCTGGATCTCGCGGATGGGGGTCATGGCGGGGATTCTACCGTGCTTCGCGGCGCCGGTCAGTCGCCGGCGAGGCCGGCGAACGCGACGCCGGCGTACACCGGCCGCCCCCCGAACACCGTCAGCTCGACGTTCGCGTCCGTGATCTCTTCGGCCGGGATGCTCAGGATGTCGCGGTCGAGGACGACGAGGTCGGCGGCCTTCCCCACCTCGATCGAGCCCGTCTCGCCCTCGACGCCCATGGCGTAGGCGCCGTTCGCGGTGAAGCTCTCGACCGCCTGTTCCACGGTCACCGCCTCTTCGGGCCACAACGGCGGCTCGGACGGGTCCGCCGGGTCGCGCCGCAACACCGCGCGCTGGATGGCGACCAGCGGGTCGACGGGCGGCGGCACCGGGTAGTCACTGGCCGACGCGACGACGATGCCGTGCTTCCAGAAGCTCCGCATGGGGTATTCGCGCTCGGCGCGCTCCCGCCCGAGGTACGGGACCTGGCGCGCATGGTACAGGTCCTCCTTGAGGAACCAGTACGGCTGCGGCACCGCGATCACGCCGAGTTCGGTGAAGCGCGGCAGGTCGGCGAGGTCCACGACTTGCAGGTGGGTGATAAGCGGGCGCTCGACGGCGTCGCCGCAGGCGGCCTTGGCCGCGGCGATCGCGTCGAGCGCCATCGCCGTCGCGGCGTCGCCGATGCAGTGGTAGTGCAGGCGAAAGCCGGCCCGCGCCGCCGCCACCGAGGCCTCGTCGATCGCCGCCTGGCTCCAGACCGGATCGCCGCAGAAGCCCGGTTGGTCGGCGTACGGCTCCTTCAGGTACGCCGTGTGCCCCTCGATCACGCCGTCGGGAAAGAGCTTGACCCAGGCCGCCGAGACCAGCGGCCCCGCGTGTCGGGCCCGCTCGGCCACGGCGGCCTCGATCTGCGCGCCCAGCGGCAGCGTCTCGTCGAGCCACAGCGACAGGCAGAAGCGCGTCGTCAGCTCGCCGGCCGCCTGCAGGGTCTCGTACGCCTCGAGCGCGGTGTCGCGGCCGGGCAGCAGGGAGGCGTCCTGCACGGTCGTCAGGCCGTGCGGACCCGCGACCGCGCGCTGAAAGTGGATGATGCCCTCACGCGACTGCTCGGCGCTGTACGTGGGCAGGGCTCGTTCGGCGACGTACGCGGGCCCCTCGCGCAGCGTGCCCGAGGGGGAGCCGTCGGAGAGTCGCTCGATGACGCCGTTCGGCGGATCGGGCGTCGAGGCGTCGATGCCGGCCGCGCGCAGGCCCGCGCCGTTCAGCCACACCGAGTGGTAGCTGTCGTCGGTGAGCAGGACGGGCCGGTCGGGGACGACCGCGTCGAGGTCCGTCGCCAGGGGCCCGAGACGCGGCATGTAGCTGTCGCTCCAGCCGTGCCCGCGGACGAACGGCAGGTCGGGATGCTCGGCGGCGAAGCGCGCCACCGCGGCGACGCAGTCCGCGACCGATGCACACGCGGCGAGCGAGACCTGGTACAGGTCCTGCACGGCCATGGAGGCGTGCATGTGCGCGTCGACGAACCCCGGCAGAAGCAGACGGCCGCCCAGGTCGATCACGCGGGTCCTGGGGCCGGCGAGTCCACCGACTTCCGCGACCGGCCCGACGGCGACGATGCGACCTTCCTCGACTGCCACGGCCTCGTGGCGCGAACGCTTCGCGTCGACCGTGTACACGATGCCGTTCGTGAAGATCAGATCGGGCGCCATGGTACCTCCTGCGGGAGCGTGACGAGACCGGGATCGGCGACAACAGGCCGGGGCCGACGATACTGGAAGCGCCCGGCACGCACAATCGCTGGGCCTGCCGCCCGAACGTAGACGTCGGGGAGGGCGCTGCTACAATCGCCACCGATGTCCAGAGTGAGCGTCAGGTGAGGCGCAAGACGCCGGAACCCGAGCGGCCGGTCAGGGTGCTCGTCGTCGACGACGAGCACCAGATCAGGCGGGCGCTCCACTCTATTCTGAGCACGCGCCGCTTCGATGTCATACTCGCGGCGACCGGCGAAGAGGGCATTCGCAAGGCGATCGACGCGCCTCCCGACCTTGTGATTCTTGACCTCGCGCTGCCCGACATGGCGGGCAAGGACGTCTGTCGGGAGCTGCGCAGTTGGTTGACCGCCCCCATCCTCATCCTCACCGTCCGGTCCGCGGTGACAGACAAGATCGCCCTTCTCGACGAGGGCGCCGACGACTATCTCACCAAGCCTTTCTCGGCCGGCGAGCTGCTCGCCCGCGTGCGCGCTCTGCTACGACGGGCAGGGTCCCGCGAAGGTCGCCCACCGGTGGTGACCGCCGGCGAGCTCACCGTGGACATCGCCTGGCACCGGGCGACGCTCGCCGGCAAGCCCGTGGACCTCACGCCGACCGAGTACGACATCCTCGCCTTCCTGGCGCGCAACGCCGACTGCGTCGTCACACAGCACCAGATCATCGAGGAGGTCTGGGGGCCGGGATGGGGCGACGACACCCAGGCACTCCGCGTCCACATGAGCCATCTCCGGCACAAGATCGAGCGGGACCCGCGTGGCCCCCGCTTCGTCGTCACCAAGCCCGGCGTCGGCTTTCGCTTCTCGACCCTCGCCTCGGGCGGCACCGCTTCTTAGCAGAACCTTCACGCTTCGTAGCCGCCCGTTCACTCGTCGTGAGCGGTGCGGGGCACACGATCGGCGGTGATCATGCGGGCGACCGGTCCGCCGTGAGACGTCGATGGGACTGCTCGAAGAGATCACCGTGGAGGCCGCCGTCATCGCCGCCGTGGTCGTCGCGGCGACGGTGCTCGTCGTCGTCGTGGTCGGCCTGGCGCGCGAGAGTCGTGCCCGTGCCGCCGCGGAACGCCGGCGGAAGCTCGCCACGACGTA
>CAZTMO010000179.1:0-4532 GCA_964615105.1 uncultured Thermoleophilia bacterium | reverse complement strand
CCTGCGGCGTCCAGTCCGGCCTGGCGCCGGCCAGCTCGCCCTTCGCGGCGGCGTGGCAGAGCTCGAGCAGGTCGCTGCGCAGCCGCGGCAGCACGGCCTGCGTCTCGGGGTCGCCGAAGCGGCAGTTGAACTCGAGCACCTTGGTACCGTCGGCGGTGACGATGAGCCCGGCGTAGAGCACGCCGCGGTAGGCGATACCGCGCCGTTTGAGGGCCGCGAGCACCGGCTCGACGACCTGGCCCATGGCGGCGTCGATCGCCTCCTGCTCGAACCCCGGTACGGGACAGTAGCTACCCATGCCGCCGGTGTTCGGTCCTTGGTCGTCGGCGAAGATGCGCTTGTAGTCCTGGGCAGGGGCGAGCGGGACCGCGACGTCGCCGTCACAGAGGACGAGAAGCGAGACCTCGCTCCCGACGAGGTGCTCCTCGACGAGGACGACCTCACCGGCGCCGCCGAACGCCTTTCTCACCAGCATGTCCTCGACGGCGGCGCGCGCCTCCGCCGGGTCGTCGGCGACGATCACGCCTTTGCCGGCGGCGAGGCCGTCGGCCTTGACCACCACGGGATAGCTCTCCCGGCGGGCGAGCGCCGCGAGTGCCGACTCGGCGGTGGTGTGTCTGCTGAAGCCGCCTGTCGGCGCGCCGGCCTCGCCCATGACCTCTTTGGCGAAGACCTTGCTGCCCTCCATGCGGGCGGCGCGCGCGTCGGGGCCGAAGACGAGCAGCCCGCGTTCGTGGAAGAGGTCGGTGATGCCGGCGACGAGCGGCGCCTCGGGGCCCACGACCGTGAGGTCGGGACGTTCCTTCAGGGCGAACTCGAGCAGTGCGGGGACGTCCTCGGAGCCGATCGGCACGCACTCCGCCTCGGCGGCGATACCGGCGTTGCCCGGTGCACAGAAGACCTGCGGGGCGAGACTCGACTGGACGAACGCATGAACGAGGGCGTGCTCCCTGCCGCCGCCGCCGACCACGAGCACCCGCATGCGCCCTCCTTCGTCATCAGGCCGCGCGCGGCGCGTCGGCGACGGCGCGAGGCGATCGGATCGGGCGGCCTGTGACCTGGCCAGGACCAGCCCATGACGCCCGTGAGTCTATCGGCGGGACGCCGTCGCGTAAACGACACGCTCCGTCAGCCGATGCGCAGGCAGCGCATCGAGACGCTGCCGTGCTGGATGCCGGCGTGCAGCGTCGTCACCTCTTCGTCCTCACCTTGGACGGCGAGGACGTAGAGCAGCGGCAGGTAGTGATCCGGCGTCGGCGCCGCCAGGCGGCCGAGCGGGTGGTCGAGGTAGTCGATGAGAGCTTGACGCCGCCGCTCGGCCGCCGCCGTAGCGACGAACGCGTCGAACTCGCGTGCCCAGTCGAAAGGCGCTGCCTCCTCCGCCCAGTCGATCGCCTGCAGGTTGTGGACCACGTTGCCGCTGCCCATGACGAGCACCCCCTCGTCACGCAGCGGCGCGAGGAGGAGGCCGAGAGCGTAGTGGTCGGCCGCCGGCTCGGCGAGGTCGAGACTGAGCTCGAGGACGGGTACGTCGGTCTCGGGCCAGACGCGGATCAGGGGCGCCCAGGCGGCGTGGTCGAGGCCGCGTTCCGCGCTCTTCACCACGCCGCGCGTCAAGGCGACGATGCGTTCGGCCACGTCCGGCGCGCCGGGCGCCGGATAGCGCTTCTCGTACAGCGCCTCGGGAAAGCCGAAGAAGTCGTGGATGGTGACGTTGGTCTTGTCGCTGCCGACGAAGAACCCGTGCGTCGTCCAGTGGGCCGAGACGACGAGGACGGCGCGCGGCTTCGTCAGCGCGGTCCCCAGCTTCTCGAGGTCACGCGTGTAGCTGTTGTCGGCGACGATGTTCAGCGGCGAACCGTGGCCGATGAAGATCGCCGGCTGCCGGGCAGCGGGGGACATGCGCCGTGCATGCCCCTCGGGGCCCGGTGCGAAACGGGAGCGGTCGCGTGCGCGTGCGGCTGGGCCTGGGCGCCGCGTCAGGCGCGTGCGCTCAGCGGCCCGCGCTCAGCGGCGCGTTCACGGGCGCACGACCGGCAGGAGCACGTCCGTCACCGCGCGAAGCCGGCGCGCGGCGGCGCGGGCGACGGCGTCCGTCACCGCGCGCCGGCGCGCGAGACGCGCGTGTATCGCGGGGCAGACCCCGGCGGACGCCTCCCACAGGGCACAGTCGCCGACCTGCAACGCCGTCGCCGTATGGCCGTACGGGTTCATTCCGCCTCCGCCAGGAGACCGTAGACCCGCTTGCGCGCGTCGGCGAGGATCCCGAGCGTCGTCTCGACCATCTCGTCCGACCCGCTCATGCCGACCTGCCGCGTCGCCGCGGCCAGGCTCCCGATCGCCTGCCTGAGCTTCATGCGCGCGCTGGCCGGCCCTTCAGCGGTCATCCAGGGCAGATCGCCCTGAGTGTCGCGCAACTTGTCGGCCTCGGCCGCACCCGTCTCGGAGAGCGAGTAGACGCGCTTGCCTTCGACCTCTTCGCTGCTGACGAGGTCGCGGTCCTCGAACTCCTGAAGGGTGGGGTAGACCGACCCCGGGCTGGGCCGCCACGCGCCGCCGCTCAGCTCCTGGATGCGCTGCATGATCTGGTAGCCGTGCATCGGGCCCTCGGCGAGGGCGGCGAACACGGCCGCCTTGATCATGCCGCGCCGGGCCCGACCGAACGCGCTGAAGCCGTGAGACCAGCGCTCGCGGGCCCGTGTGCCGTGAGGGCCGCGGCCGCCGCCGTCCCCGCCGCGGCCTCTGCCGCCGGCCTCGCCGCGACTGCCTTCGCCGTGACGTCCCGTGTCAGCGGGACCGCGGCCAGCGCCCCGCCGTCGCCGTCTGTCGTGTGGTGTCTGTCCATTCATGGGTGCCTCCGTTGTATCGGTGTAACGCGATATATCGTAACACGTCACAGTCGTTTGTCAACGGAGGCACTCCAAAGGCGGTGCTCACTCCTTGGCGACGCTGGTGTCCTGCTCGTCTGGTTCTGCCGCCACGTCGACTGACGTCTCCGCGATCGAAGCTGCCGTCGCGTCCGTCGCCGGGTGCGTCTCGCCCGGCGCGGCCGTCTCGACCGGCACCGTCGTCTCGACCGGCGCCGCCGCGACCAGATCCGGGTCGGGCGTGACGGGCACACCGCCGCCGGCAGCCACCGGCGCCGGCGTCCGGCGCCATGGGCCCCAGGCGATCAGCAGCCCGACCGAGGTCCCGGTCGCGATCGCGAACAGCAACCAGGGGAGAAGAGGGCCGTCGTGTCCTTCATCCCATCCCCGGTGTCCGTCGGCGTCGACCGGCATGTGCCACTCCTCCTGCGTCCCCATCGGCATCGCCCGATCGGCCACCGCCTTCGTGCTCTCGTCGTCAACCGCCTGGACCACGATCGTCGCGGTCGCGGCGGCGAGGGCGAGGGCCAGGATCAGCACGATCCAGAGACTCACCTTTCGGCTCACGGTATCCTCCTGCCTCATCGTCGCGGGCGGTCTGCGCCGCCCGTGTCGAGCAGCGTATGCGTGCCGGCTGAGTGAACCGTGGGGCGTCGCTGGGGGTTCGCTGAGAGGGCCGCCTGGGCCGGCTGGGGTGCGACGGTGTGCGGCCGGCTCCGCGAGCCATGCTGGTGCCCGGTGAAGGACGTGCTGTGCCGCAGCGGGGGAGGTCCGCGCTCACCCTTGCTGGGCGTCCGCGTCGATGGTAGAATTCCGACCAGTCGTAGACCAGTCTGAAAGGACGCGATCATGGAGACCGTCGCTCCCGCGGCGCGTGCCGCGGAGGTCGGGGCCTACGAGGCGAAAACGCATCTGCCCGAGCTGCTCCGCCGTGTCGAGAAGGGCGAACGCATCACGATCACGAGGCACGGGCACCCCGTCGCCGAGCTCGTGCCCGCGAGCGATGAGCGCCGACGGCGCGTCAGCGAGGCCATCGCCGGTCTCGAGCAGTTCAGAAAGGGACGCAGGATCGACGGCATCACCATCAAGCAACTGATCGAGGAAGGGCGTCGGTTCTAGGATGTTCGTGCTCGACGCTTCGCTGACCTTGGCGTGGGCGCTCGACGAAACGGAGACCCACTACACCCGAGTCGTCCTTGCGCAGATGCTCGAGCACGTCGTCGCCGTACCGACGGTGTGGCCGCTCGAGATCGTCAACGCTGCCGTGATGGCCGCTCGTCGCGGTCGAATCGACGAGGACGAAGTGCGGGCGCTGCTCGAGCTGGTCCGCGGCCTCGACGTCGAGGTGGACGAGCATGGTCATCGCGTTGCGTTCGACGTCGTGGCGGACCTTGCTCAGCAGCACGGGCTGACGAGCTACGACACCGCGTACCTCGAGCTCGCGCTGCGCCGCGAGGCCCCGCTGGCGACGATCGATGCCGGCCTGGCGCGCGCCGCGCGCGCCGCCGGCGTCGAGCTGCTCCTGCAGGACTGAGGCGCGGCCGTCGGGCCGGCCCTACACCGCCCCGCCGCGGCCGATGCTTCGTGGCAGGATGATGGTCTCGTCGCGTCCCGGGCCGGTGGCGATGAACTTCACCCGCGTCTTCGTGAACTCGGCGATGAACT
>CAZTMO010000178.1:0-4540 GCA_964615105.1 uncultured Thermoleophilia bacterium | reverse complement strand
GGCATGGCGGTCGGTGGTGTCTCGCCTGGGGGTCGTCATGGGCACGCTCGTCGCCGGGGAGCGTAGTGTTACACGAACGTATGTTCGCGTCAACGTCAGACGGAACGACTGCCGTCGCCCGCCCGTGCGATCACCCGGTCCCGTGTGGCCCTCGCCGCCTCCGGACCGAGGGCAGGCGCGTCACCGCGATCTGGCCGCGCGCCGCCGCCGTGAGCGTCTGATGCGCGGGTAGACGAAGAGAAAGACGCCGGTCACCGCCATCGTCAACATGAGGATCTGCTGCACCTTGCCCGCCGTCGGGATCGCAGGTCCCGCGAGCGAGGCCTGCACGACGACGATAGCCGCGAACAGCGGCAGCGCCAGCCAGGCGTGCAGTTTGCGGGTCCACTTGGCGACGATCTTCCACATGGGGGTCCTCCGAGGGGTGCCGGGTGTCGGGTGCGGGGTCAGGTGAGCGCGCGGTATCGACGCAAGAAGCCGCGGAGCGTGCGCACGCGCTCCTCGACCAATGCCGCCCAGTCGTCCAGCTCTCGGCGGCCGGCGGCGGTGAGCGAGTACGTGGTGCGTTTGGGACCGCCGACGCCGTCACCGACCGCGGCACTCACGAGGCCGTCCGCCTCGAGGGTGGCCAAGGTGCGATAGACGATGGCAGTGTCGCGCCGGCCGAGAAAGCCTTGGTCGAGCAACCGGCCCGCGATCTCGTAGCCGTGCGACGCGTCTTCGGCGAGCGCGAGGAGCACCGCGGGCATCACCAGGCGACGGCCTCTGCCGGCGCGGCCTCTCGAGGCGGCGGCCGGTCTGCCGGCATCGTCCACGACTTCTCGGTAAGTAGCTGTGTAAGACATATGGTAAGTATATGTCTGGAACAGTCAAATGCAAGCAGATGTCCGGGAAGGGTCGCGGCGTGCGGGACGGAGCAGGCAGAGGGCCGTCACGAGGCACGGCGTCCGGGCCTCTTCGTGTCGAGCCCACTCCGGCGATGTCCGCGACGGTCGAGGCGATGTCAGGCGCCGACGCCCACCTCGGCGAGGTCGGCGACCACGGCGTCGGCGCCGGCGGCGGCGAGCGCCTCCCGGTTGCCGCCGCGGTCGACGCCGATGACGAGGGAGAAGTCGCCGCGGCGGCCGGCTTCGACGCCGGCGATCGCGTCTTCGACGACGGCGGCGCGGGCCGGCGCGGCGCCGAGGCGCCGCGCCGCTTCGACGAACACGGCGGGGTCCGGTTTGCCCGGCAGGCCCAGGTCGGCGGCGGTCTCGCCGTCGACCTGGGCCTCGAACAGGTCGCGCACCCCCGCCGCCTCGAGGACCTTCGCCATGTTCCAGCTCGCCGAGATGACCGCCACGTGCACGCCCGCGTCCTTGAGGGCGTCGACCAGGGCGACCGTGGTCCGGTAGGGCTGCACGCCCTGCTCGTCGACGAGGTGCTGGAAGCAGGCGTCCTTGCGGTTGCCGAGCCCACACACCGTCTTCACGTCGGGCGTGTCGGAGGGGTCGCCCCACGGTAGCGACAATCCTCGTGAGGCGAGAAAGTCGCGGACGCCGTCGTAGCGCGGCTTGCCGTCGACGAAGCGCAGGTAGTCGCTCTGGGTGAACGGGGCGTACGCGCGCGCCGCGTGCTCGCCACGCCGACGCGCCTCGGCGAGGTACGCGTCGAAGACGGCCGTCCACGCCGTGGCGTGGACGGCCGCGGTCTGCGTGACGACGCCGTCCATGTCGAACACGACGGCATCGACCGCGGCGACGGAGATGATGATCGGCGGTCTCTGCACGGCCCTCGCCACCATTGTGTCACGCCGCGACGCCCGGGTTGCCGCGGCGCTTCCGCCACGTCGCCTTCGACAGCGACCCTTGACTGCGACCCGTCGTCCGTGACCACTATTGGAAGGTCTGCCGGGCGCGAAGGGAGCGCGCCCGCACGACCCGGGCTACGAAAGGGGCTCTCATGGGACTCACGCTCACACGCCGTTCGACGCTCTTCGTCGTCTGTCTGCTGGCAGTCGTCGTGGCGACCGCGCTCGTCGCGGCGTCCGGCCGGGCCGTCGCCGCAGACGAGAGCCCGTCGCCCGTCGCTGCCGGCGAGAAGGTCGCGTACAGGGCCGGCTGGCTTGCCGACGTCGACAACATGAACCCGTTCATCGGATATGTCTCGACGTCCTACGAGATCTGGTATCTGACGTACGACGCGCTGGTCGGCTACGACCCGGCCACGTTGGTGCCGGTGAAGGGCGAGGATTCGCCGGGACTGGCCACCGACTGGTCGGTCAGCGACGACGGCCTCTCCTGGACGTTCACGTTGCGGCAGGGCGTGACCTGGCACGACGGCGTGCCGCTCACGGCGAAGGACGTCGCCTTCACGTACAACTGCGTGATCGACAACGAGCTCGAGAACTTCACCTCGTATTTGCAGCACATCGACAGGGCGGTCGTCGTCGACGACTACACGGTACGCTTCGACTGCTCGCAGCCCAAGCCGGACATGATCCGTCACTGGTTGCCGATCCTTCCCGAGCACATCTGGTCGAAGGTCGATCCCAAGAAGCTGGCGCGAGGGTACGCCAACGATCCGCCCTTCGTCGGCTCCGGGCCCTTCAAGTGTGTGGAGTGGAAGAAGCGTTCCTTCGTCAAGCTGGTCGCGAACGAGGACTACTGGGGCGGGGCGCCCAAGATCGACGAGCTCTACTTCAACTATTACACCAACGCCGACACCATGGTGCAGGACCTGAAGGCGAGGACGATCGACGGGTGCGCGGGGATGCTGCCGGCGCAGATGAAGCAGCTTGAGAACGAGCCCGGCATCACGGCGCGCGCGATCTACGTCAACGGTTTCGACGAGCTGGGCTTCAACTGCTACTCGGACGGTCCCAGCAAGGGTCATCCGGCGCTGAGGGACTGGAAGTTCCGCCAGGCGCTCAACTGGGCCGTCGATCTCGACAAGATCTGCGAGGTCGGCTACGGCGGATACGCGCGCCCGGCGACGACGATCATCACGGCCGACTACTACACCGACCCCGACTGGCACTGGGAGCCTGCGGCCGACGTGAAGTACACGTACGACCCTGAGATGGCCAAGCAGAAACTGGACGAGGCGGGCTACACCGACGCCGACGGCGACGGGGTGCGCGAGTACCAGGGCAAGCCGATCAAGCTGCGCCTCATCGCGCGTGCGGAATCGATCACCAGCCAGAAGAACGCCAAGCTGATCGCCGGCTGGTTCAGGGCCGTGGGCGTCAAGGTCGAGATCTCCGTGATGGACGACGGCGCCCTCATGGACAAGCAGTACAACTACGAGAACGACACCTTCACGCCCGACTACGACATGTTCATGTGGGGCTGGTACCTCGATTTCGATCCCGGTTCGATGCTGAGCTACTTCACGAAGAGCCAGATCGAGAACTGGAGCGACTCCAACTGGTGGGACGAGGAGTATGAGCGCGTCTACAAGGAGCAGGGCGCCGAGCTTGACACCGTCAAGCGCAAGGAGTTGGCCGATCGTCTGCAGCAGATCCTCTACGAGCAGTCGCCGTACATCGTCCTCGCCTACTCCGATGACCTCGAGGCCTATAACACCGACAAGTGGGACGGATACATCAAGTCACCGGACCCGAACGGCAACGCGCTTCTTCTGCCTTACGGCAACTGCGGCAATGTCAACTTCCTGAGCATCGGGCCGAAGGCCGGCGCAGCGCAGGGCCAAGGCGCGTCCGGGGCGGTCCTATGGCTCCTGATCGTCGTGGCGATCGCGATCGTCGCTGTCGTCGCGTGGCTCGTCCTGCGCGCGCGCAAGCCGAGGGCGATGGAGGAATGACGGTCGCGCGGCCGGCGTCCGCGGGCGTTCTGCGCCCCTTCGCCGCTACGCCGCCCCGTCGGCGGCGCGGCTGAGAGAGGGCATCGTTCCGGTACCGGCCGGCTCCGCGGGCGAGGTGCCGGAGGCGCCGCCCGCGGCACCCTCGTCGCGGGTCGCCGTTGGGGCGCCGCAGAGGCGCACGCGAGCGACGAGCTCGTCGGCCAGGGCGGTGAGGGCCGTCTGCTGCGTCGCGCGGCCGGCGCCGGCCGCGAACAAGGGCTCGACGTCGAGGACGTGGACGGCCTCGGCGTGGCGCTGCAGCCAGCCGTGGACGAGGAGGATCTCGTCGATCGCCGTCGCGGGGAGCGGTGGCTTGGGCGACCTCGCCTCGTGCAGCGCCGTCAGGAACTGCAGGCCGCGGTTGAGCGTGAATGACCGCGCCGCGACCTCTTTCTCGACGGCGATCGACCCCCGGGCGACGCCCCAGAGGCGTACGCGGCCCTCGACGGGAGCGGGGTAGACGATCACGGCGTGTATGGTCTGGGCGGCGCGCAGGCGGCGGATGCCGCGCAGGGCTCGCGCCAGCGCTTCGCGCTGCCGCTGGAGCCGCGCGGCCTGCTCGAAGGCGAGGCGCTCGACCATGACCGCCTGGCGCTCGCCCAGGCGGCGGTCGACGTCGAGCCCGTCGCCCTCGAGGACGCGACGCACGGCGGCGGCGGTTTCGGCGTAGGCGGCTTCGGCGGCGGCGTGGGCGGCG
>CAZTMO010000177.1:0-4556 GCA_964615105.1 uncultured Thermoleophilia bacterium | reverse complement strand
GCCGGCCTGCCCGCCGCCGCGCCGGCGGAGCCGCTTCCCTCGCTGTCGGCCGACGGCATCGGGATCGCGAGGACGACCGAGCTGCTGCTCGACGTGGTCGTGCCGTCGGCGATCCCTGCCGACCACCCCCGGTATCTGGCCTACGTGCCGGGCGCGGCCACGGTGGCGGCCGCGATCGCCGACGTCGTGCTGTCGGCGACGATGATCTACGGCGGCAGCCGCGCGGAGGCCGGCGCCGCCGCCGAGGCCGAGGACGCCGTGATCCGCTGGCTGGCGGACGCTGTCGGCTTCCCGGCCGGCGCCGGCGGCACCTTCGTGAGCGGCGGCTCCATCGCCAACCTGAGCGCCCTGGTGGCCGCGCGCGGCGACCGTCGGGCAGGGCCGCGCGCGCAGCTGATCGTCGTCGGCGCCTCGGGGCATTCATCCCTTGTCGCCGCCGCCAACGTGATGGGCTGCGAGCTGGTCGCGGCGCCGGCGGCGGACGACCACGGCCGTCTCACCGGCGCCACTTTGGCGGCCGCCCTGGACGGTCGTGAGGTTGGCGACGTGGTGGCCGTGGCGGCCACGGCCGGCGCGACCAACAACGGCGCCGTGGACGACCTGGAGGGCGTCGCCGCCGTCTGCGGCGAGCGCGGGATCTGGCTGCACGTCGACGGCGCCTACGGAGGCGCCGCGCTGCTGTCGCCGGGGGCGCGCGGGCTCTTCGCCGGCATCGAGCGCGCCGACTAGTTCGTGGTCGATCCGCACAAGTGGCTGTACTCGCCCTACGACTGCGCCGCCGTCGTCTACCGCGACGGGACGGCGGCGCGCCGGTCTCTCACCCAGCACGCCGACTACCTCGACTGGGGGCGCGCCGAGAGCGGCATCGACCCCTCCGACCTCGCCCTTCACCTCACGCGGCGCGCGCGAGGCGTGCCCGTCTGGGCGTCCCTGCAGGCCTACGGCTCGAGCGCGTACGCGGAGGCGGTGGACCGCTGCCTCGCGACGGCGGAGTACGCGGCCGGGCGGGTCGCGCAGTTGGACCATCTCGAGCTTGTCCTGGAGCCGAGCCTCACCATCGTGCTCGTCAGGCGTCTCGGTTGGGGGGAAGACGAGTACGACGCCTGGTCGGACGGGGCCATGCGGCGCGGCATCGGGTTCGTCGTGCCGACACGGCACCGTGGCGAGACCGTCCTGCGTTTCTGCTTTGTCAATCCCCTCACCACGCGAGAGGACGTCGATCTCATACTGGACGATCTGGGCTGACGCTGCGGCGCGTCTCTCTCACGCTCTGCGCGTGTCCCCCGCGTTTCTCGCCACGTTTGCGGCGAGACGCTCAGGTCACAGGACGAGCGGCTCCCCGACCTCCACCTCGATCCCGAGCGGCATGATCGCCTCGACTTCGGCGAGGTAGGCGACCGGGTCGAGCGTCTCGACCGGCACGACGCCGGCCGGGGTCTTGCCGGCCACGATCATGCGGGCGCCGGCGATCGCCCCGGCCGCGACCTCGATGCCGACGGCGCCGTGCCTCTCGAGGAGCCGGCGCGCCGTCTCGGCGTCGTCGCTGTAGCGCCGGCGCACGATCACCTGCTTCGCGCGGCCGCCGCTCCGGCCGCGGATGTCGACGACCATCCAGGCGTTGAAGCCGCCCGCTTGCTCGGCCTCGGTCGTCTCCAGGAACGAGTCGCCCGGGCGCGGCGTCAGCGCCATGGCCACCTCGAAGGGACGGACCCTGGTCCCGTCGCGCAGCTCGATCTCCCGCGCCGGGTCGCCGAACCCCATCGCCACCAGCGTGCCGGCGCCGGGGTCGACCGTGTACTTGAAGTCGCACTCCTTGATGCCCTTGCCGATGTAGCGCGGCAGCGTGTAGCTCTCGTCGTGACTGTGGGAGGAGATCAGGGAGTCGCCGACGGGCTCGGGAAAGCGGTACACCTCGGGGTTGGCGAAGGGCCCCTGCAGGGTCGGCGCGCCGGCGGTGAACACGCAGGCTTTGTCGTTGTAGTCCTGCAGCGCCACCTCGGGCGACCAGCCAGGGTCGAACGCGTGGACGACGGCGTCGGCGTCGGGCGCCGCGTAGCCGCAGCGGAGGATCAGGGAGTCGATCTCGTCGAACAGGTCGGCGCCGTAGCGGGCCATGGCGTTGCTCACGCCCGGCGTGTCGCCCGAGCCGGAGAGGCCGGTCAGGCCCGCCGCCTTGAACGCGTCGTCGTCGTTGGAGCGGCCCTCGAAGGCGACGTCGTGTTGCCAGGTGAGATCGGAGGCGGTGTCGACGTAGTGCACCGCCGCCTTCAGCGCGGCGGCGCGGATGCCGGCGGAGAAGTCCATGTGGACGAAGTTGAGGATCACGTCGGCGCCGGCGGCCAGCGCCGCCACGGCGTCGACGTCGCCCGCGTCCACGGCGGCCGTCGCGATTATGCCGCCGTCGCCGCCCGTCGCCGCGATGTGGGCCTTGACGGCCTCGGCACGGGCCGGGTCGCAGTCGGCCAGCACGAACGACTCGACGTCCTCGGCGCGGGCGAGGATCGCGGCGGCGGCGGCGCCCTGCGCGCCGGCGCCGATGACGAGGCACTTCATGTCCCTCTCCTTGGTCGGGGGGTGACGTGCGAACGCGCCTGCAGCCTAGGATGCCCGAGCCGGAGCGGTCAAGGGCGGGCGGTGCCGGGCGTACGCGCGACCCGCCGCGCGCCGTTGACGGGGCTGACGCCGCTTCTTCGTCCGGGGCGTGGAGACGGACCTTCGGTGGTGCTATCTTGGCCCGGGTCCTGCGGACCGCAGTGACGGCGACCATGACGAGGCCTTGGGGTGGGGGGACGATGACGATGCGACGCGCGGCGCCGCCCGCGATGCCCGCCGCGGCGGCCGGGCGGCGGCCCCGGAGATCCCCGGGCGTCGACGTCTGCAAGATCGTCGGCGCCCTGGCCGTGTTCACGTACCACTTCGTCCAGGACTACCGGGGCGAGACCGGCGGCGCCTGGGCGATCGGCTGGCTTTGCGGCATGCGCCTCGAGGCATTCGCCACGTGGGGCGTCTGCCTCTTCGTGACCGCGAGCGGCCTGACCCTGGGCTGGTCCTACGCCGACGGGCCGTGCGGCGCCCGGTACTGGAGGGCGCGGCTGCGGCGCATCTACCCGACCTACTGGTGGGTCGCGATACCGCTCACTGCCCTCGCCGCCGCGGCCGGCAGAATGGCCGTGACCGACTACTGGAAAGCTCCGGTCTGGTGGGCGGGCGCCAACTTCGTCTCGCCCGCCACCTTCTGGCCGGTCGTCGCCAGTTGGAGGTACATCGGGCTCGCGCTGCAGCTGTATCTCGCCTTCACCGGCTTCGTCTGGCTCGCGAGGCGGCGGTGCGGCGCGCCGGCGCTCGCGGCGCTGTGCGCGGCGGCCCCGTTCGTGTACGTCCTCGCGTGACCCCGCGAGGGCGCCGCCGCCGAGTCTCTCGAGAGCTGGTTCATCGGCCTCTCGTACGTGACCCTGTTCTGCGCCGGGCTCCTGCGCTCGCGGCTGCTCGCCGGTGGGGATAAGGTCGGCGGCGCGGCCGGCGGCGGAGACGGCTCCGTACGCCGCCGGACGGCGCCTTCGCCCGGCGTGCTCGCGGGCCTGGCGATCGTGGTCGCCGCGTTGGTCGTCATGGCTGTCCTGCGCGACCGCTGGATCGCCCAGCCGGCCGCTCTCGCCCTCGTCGCGCTGCTCGTGCCCTGGCGGCTCGCGGCGACGCCCGGCGGGGCCGCGGCGCGGGCCGTCGCCTGGCTCGCCGGCCTGAGCTTCGTCTTCTACCTGTCACACTCGCCGTGGGCCAAGCCCGTGCTCGGGGCGCTGTCGCGCGCCGGCATCGACGGCCCGTGGGTCTCGTACGTCGCGTGTCTCGCGGTCGCCTTCGCCGTCGCGCTCTGCTTCTGGGTCACTTTCGGCTGGGCCGAGGTGCGCCTGCGGCGCCGCGCACGGCGTGTGACGAGACCGGAACAGGTGTGACGAGACCGGAACAGGGCAGAAGGGACACGGAGACGCGGACGCGTGGAGACCGACGGGAGGGGATGACCTGATGGCCGGACCACTGATACGCCTGCTGACCGACGAGGAACGGGACACGCTGCACGAGCAGACGCTGACCGTGCTGGAGGAGGTCGGCGTCGCCTACAACACGCCCGCGGCCATGGACGTGCTCGAGGGGACGGACGCGGTCCTCGACCGCGAGCGCCTCAGCGCGCGGCTGCCGCGCGACCTCGTCATGCGCTCCCTGAAGACGGCGCCGCGGGAAGTGCTGCTCGCCGCCCGCGACCCCGTCCACGACGTCGTGCTGGGCGACGGCAGCCTGAGCTTTACGAGCGACGGCACGGCGACGTACGTCCTCGACGACGAGACCGGCGAGCGCCGTGAGGGCAGCGCCGACGACCTGCGCACCGTCACGCGGCTGTTCGACGCGCTGCCCGACGTCGACTACGTGTGGCCGACGATCTCGGCCCGCGACCTCGACCCGCTGACGGCCAACCTCGAGATCGAGGCGATCACCTTTCGCTCGTGCACCAAGCACGTACAGGACGAAGTGCGCGGCCCCGAGTACGTGGCGCCGCTGCTCGA
>CAZTMO010000176.1:0-4586 GCA_964615105.1 uncultured Thermoleophilia bacterium | reverse complement strand
AGATCACCTCGGCACCCCCTCAGCCCACCCAGGCCCAGAGGGCCCAGATGCCGTAGATCGCGGCGACGATGCCGACCGCCCAGAGGACGCCGTCGAGGACGCGCCGGCCGGCGCCGCTCAGGCCCCAGTCGAGGACGACCATGCGCACGCCGTTCAGCCCGTGAAAGAGGACGGCGAGCAGCAGGACGACGTCGTTGACGAGGACGGCGCCGGACGCCAGCCGGTCGCCGATGTCGTCGAAGGTGAGGGGCGCGCTGGCGAACATGTGCGTCAGGATCAGGTGCACCATGATCGTCACGATCACGAGCACCGCGGTCACGCGCTGTCCCAGCCAGGGCCACATGCCCCCTTCGTTGCGCGTGAGGACTTCGGCTTTCATCATGTCCGCCTCCCGCTAGAAGATCGAGGGCCAGGCCTGCCAGGCGAACACGAGCAGCGTCGCCGCGGCGACCACCATGCACGCCCAGAAGACCGTCTTGTGCTCGCGGATGCCCATCCCCAGGTCCATGAGGATCACCCGCACCCCGTTCAGGGCGTGGTAGAGCACCGCGCCGACGAGCACGAGCTCGAGAAAGACGAGGACGGGGTTGTGGAAGAAGTCGAACAGGTCGTTCAGGCGGTCGACCCCTGCCCGCCCCTGGGAGATCACCCAGACATGGACGAACAGGTACGCGACGAGGACGAGGCCGCTGATCCTGAAGAGGATCCAGGCCCACATGCCCAGCCCCTTCCACAGACCAGCGCCCACGTTGGCCGTCTCGCGGTCTTTGGCGCTCACCCTGCCTCCCCCCTTCGCGACATGCCACGACGCGCCGCCCTCGCACGAGCGGACGCGGAAGCGCGGACTCCACAGGACTCCCCAGAGCGTACTTGCCGGGCACGCCTCGCGGCAAGACGCCACGCGGTCCCTGTTCGCCCGCTCACGTGGCCAATGCGCACAGGTCAGAGGAAGAACAGGACGGTAGTGAGAGCGAAGATCGGCAGCAGCACGACGGCCGAGTAGCCCATGTACCCGAAGAAGTGCGGCATCGCAATGCCGCTCTCTTCGGCGATCGACTTGACCATGAAGTTGGGCGCGTTGCCGATGTACGAGTTCGCGCCCATCATCACGGCGCCGCAGGAGATCGCGGCGAGGAACGCCGACGGGGCATGGCCGACCGCCGGCACCACCGTCGTGCTCATGAGGCCGGCCGTGTCGGGCACGCCGAGCAGGCCCTGGGCAGTCGAGGTGAACGTGAGGTACGTCGGCGCGTTGTCGAGGAACGACGACAACGCGCCCGTCGCCCAGAAGAACTGCCAGGGTTGCGTGAGGCCGAGCTGGTCGCCGCGCGCCTCGAGGATCGCGAGGGCGGGGATCATCGCCGCGAAGATCCCGGCGAAGATGATCGCCACCTCCTGGATCGGGGCCCACGAGAAGTGGTTGAGCTCGCGCGGGCGCGTGGGCCCGAACTTGAGCGAGAGGGCGATCATGGTGAGGTAGAGGATCTCGCGCAGGTACGGAAAGTGGATCGCCTCGCCGGCGTCGGTGAGCGGCCCCGAGGCGAGCGTCGTGAGCACGACGCCGCCGAGGAAGACGACGTTCAGCATGCCCATGAGGCGGATCGGCACGTACTCGGCGCGGTCGGCGGCCACGGCGCGCGCCGGCTCGCGGCGATAGGCGCGCAGCTCGAAGACGGCGTAGACGGCGAGCGTGAGGCTCACGGTGAACGCCCACTCCGGCAGCAGCCGGAGCGTCCAGAAGAAGTCGACGCCGCGCAGGAACCCCAGAAAGAGCGGCGGATCGCCGAGCGGCGTCAGCAGGCCGCCGAGATTGCACACGATGAAGATCAAGAAGATCACCGTGTGCCGCATGTGCGTGCGCTCGGCGTTGGCGCGCAAAACCGGGCGGATCAGGAGCATCGCCGCCCCGGTCGTGCCGATGAAGTTGGCCAGCACCGCGCCGACGAGCAGAAAGGTGATGTTGTTGCGCGGCGTCGCCAGTGGGTCGCCGGTGACGTACACACCGCCGGAGATCGTGAAGAGCGCTGCGAGCAGGAGGATGAACGAGATGTACTCGTGCAGCGTATGGCCGATGCTCTCGCGGCCCTCGGCGCCGAACCCTACGGCAAGGTAGACGATCACCGGCACGCCGAACAGCGCCGCCACGAGCGCCTTGTTGCGGTTCTTCTCGAACCACTCCCCTGCGACGAGCGGCAGAAGGGCGATGCAGAGGAGCAGCCCGACGAACGGGCCGACCAGCCACGGGCTCAGCTCTTCACCCAGCGCCACGACTCCCCCTCACGGTTCTCCCGGGCGGCCGGGTCGCCACGCCACGTCGCCCGGCCGCCCGGATCCCTCACGCCACGTCCCTGCGGCGAGCTTGTGAAACCCAGTCGCAATTGACTGTGGACGTGCCGCCATGCAGTGACGTAAGTTAACCATACACAGCTCCACGGTCCACGATCGAAAGGAGGGCGCCGACGTCGATGCTCAAGGGGACCGTCACGTGAAGCCGCGAGGTGCTCGCGCTTCGGCGCATCAGCCGGCGCCCGCGGCTCGAGGAGTTCAGGGGGATCTTAATGGCTGAAGAAACGATCGTCTTCGCACGCAAAGCGTCGGGCCTCGTTCGGGAGATGGGCTGGTGGGACGTGCTCCTCTTCACGGTCGCCGGCCCGGCCGCAGGCGGCATGAGCTACTACGCCGTGAAGATGCCGGGGCTCTTCCCGGGCGCCAACATGGTGTGGGCGTTCATCATCGGCTTCTTCCTGTGGGTGCCGCCGGTGCTGACTGTCGCCATATTTGCGAGCTCGTTCCCGCGCTCAGGCGCGCTGTACGTCGTGACGAGCCGCGTGCTGCACCCCATGTTCGGCTTCATCCCGAACTGGATCTACGTCGTCACCGGTGGTTGCGGTATGGCCGCCGGCTTCATCTTCTACCAGGGCTACATCCCGATCGCCGGGACCCTCCAGCTCGCCGGTGCGATGCAGGGGCACGAGGGCCTGACGAAGTACGCGGACTGGCTGGCCGATGCGGGCAACAGGTTCTGGGTCGTGATCGTGTTCATGGTCATCGTCTGGGCCCTCGAGCTCATGGGTCTCGACAAGCTGAAGTGGGTCATGCGGGCCATCATCTACACGCCGATCCTCGGCACGGTGATCGCCTTCATCTTCCTCTTCTCGGTCGACGGCAAGGCCGCGTTCGACGAGATCTACGGCTCGGGCGCGGCGGCGGCTGTGATAGCGGCTGCCGATGGGGCCGGCGTGCACGACGCCATGATGAGCGCCTGGGACGCCATGACCGGCGTCCTGCTCTCGGTGCTCTGGGCCTACAGCGCCCTCGAGGTGACCTCGTTCGTCGGCTCCGAGGTCAAGACCCCGCGTACGAGTTTCTTGCGCGGCCTGCTCATCGGCTCCGTCGCCGTGGGCATCCTCTACACGACCAACGCCTGGTCGTCGGGCTTCTCGTTCGGCAGCGAGTTCATCCGCGACTACTCGTACCTGTTCTACACAAGCGATACGACGTACGCCGCGCTGCAGGACGTGCTGGGCGGAAAGACCCCAGCGGCACCGACGATGCCGTTTTACGCGGGCATCAACACCGGCATCTGGTGGCTCGCGATCCTGATCGGCCTGTGTTACTTCTTCTGGTTCGCCAACACCAGCCTGCTGATCTGGCTCGCCGGCGTCCGCGGCATCTTCTCGATGGCCTTCGACCGCCAGCTCCCGCTGGCGCTCGCCAAGGTCGGTCGCTCGGGCAACCCGACCAACGCCAACCACCTGCTCGCGATCTTCGCGCTGGTCGGTGTGGTCATGGCCTACGGCGACTCGACGGGAACCAGCTGGGCCGTCGAGACCATCGCCCTGATGGACTTCGGCACCCTGTTCTTCATCTGGCCGATGGGCGTGGCGGCGATCTTCCTGCCGTACCTGCGGCCTGACCTGTTCGAGAAGTCGACCTTCCAGTACACCATCGGCGGCGTGCCGTGGGTCACCGTCGTCGGCGTGGCGACCTTCCTGGTCGGCTGGTTCATGTTCAGCATGGTCGCGCAGTACATGGTCTTCTGGAGCTACATGTCGATCGCGGTCATCCTCGCCATCGGCTTCATGCTCGTGGCATGGATGTACAATCGGAACCGCAAGGAGGGGATCGACCCGAACAAGATCTTCACGGAGATCCCGCCGGCGTAAGCCACGCCGCTCAAGGGCCTCCCTCCCCTGCTCATCTCGGGAGGGGGGCCCTTCTCGTCTTACGAAGGGAGAGTGTGTATGAGGATCTTCTACGCCGTCGACGTGCACGGCGCCGAGACCGTGTGGCGCAAGTGGATCAGCGCCATCGGCATCTACGAGTGCGACTGCCTGATGTTGTGCGGCGACCTCGCCGGCAAGGCGCTCGTGCCGATCATCGACTACGGCAAGGGCTACTCGAAGTCCGGCTACTTCGGCCGCGAGGTCAAGCTCAAGACCGAAGAGGAGATCGTCGACTGGGAGACCAAGCTCGCCAACGGCGGCGTCTACTCGTGCCGCATCGACAAGAAGGGGCTCGACGACCTGAAGAAGCACCCCGAGAAGGTCGACGCGATCATGAAGCAGGAGGTCGTCAAGCGCATG
>CAZTMO010000175.1:0-4593 GCA_964615105.1 uncultured Thermoleophilia bacterium | reverse complement strand
ATCTCGCGTTCGTTGACTGGGAGGCGCTGTACTTCTCGCTGCAGCGTCTCAAGGCCGAGCGCGCCTGGCACAACCTCGACCTTCCACGTGCCGCGCTGCCCGAGCTGCTCGCTCGGGATGACTGGTACACGCTGCTCATCCCCGCCGACCAGCTCGAGGTGCGCGACTTCGGGCGCGTTCGGCTCTGGCAGGAGCTGGCGCTGGCGTTGCTCACGAAGTATTGCGACCGGTTCTACCGGCACGAGAAGGCGGCCTTTGAGGCACAGCACCTGGAGTACCGCGGACTGGACGAGGACGACCCCAACTTTTTCGATGAGTATCGCGTGCTCGTGCAGCAGTCGCAGGAGCAGATCATTGAGGGACTGAGGCAGCTCAAGGCGCGCATCGAGTGCGGTGAGGTGGCTGGCATGCAGGATGTGGCGCTGGGCAACGTAACGACCGTCGTGTTCCCGCGGCACCTGTACCAGCCGCTGCTATGCTGCTCTGGCGGTGACGTGGTCGAGGTCAGGCCGGTCGCGCTCAATGACGGCGAGCGCGACTTCGTGCGCGACCTGCGCATGCTGTGGGAGCGTGAGCAGACGAAGGGTGGCGGGCTGTTCGAGGATCAGGCGCTCTACTTGTTGCGCAATCAGAGCCGCGGCCGCGGTGTCGGGTTCTTCAAGGCCGGCAACTTCCACCCCGATTTCATCCTCTGGCTGGTCAACGAGGAGCGACAGCACGTCGTGTTCGTCGATCCGAAGGGGCTGCGCAACGCCGAAGGACCCAGCGATCCGAAGCTGCGGTTCTGCGAGACGATCAAGGAGCTTGAGATGCGGCTCGGCGACGAGATGGTCACGCTCGACTCGTTCATCGTGTCACGCACGCCGTTTCAGCAGCTCAGATGGTGGGACGGCGGCATGAGCGAGCTCGACTTCGAGCATCGCCACGTCGTGTTCCAGACGCCGGGGCAGACGGGCTATGTCGAGAAGATCATGCAGAGCCTGTGATGTTGTCATCTGAGTCTCGTCTGTGGGTGGGCCTCCACGTTCCGCTCCCGCTACAGCCTACGTGCCCGTCCGCGCCCTGCGCTGGAACACCGCGCCGACGCCGTCGAGGATCAGCCGCGCCGCGTGCAGGGCGGTGAGCTGGGCGGGGCTGTCGTAGACGGGCGCGACCTCGACCATGTCCATGGCGACGACGTTCACACGCGTGCACACCGCGCGCAGGATCGCCTTGGCCTCGTAGTACGTGAAGCCGCCCGGCTCGGGCGTGCCGGTCGCCGGCGCGATCGCCGGGTCGAGGGCGTCGATGTCGAAGGTCACGTAGGTATCGGCGCCGGGCTCGAGGTGGGCGACCAGCTCTTCCGGCGTCATCCGCTTGGCCTGCTCGCACCAGAAGAGCTTCGCGCCGTGGTCGAGCATGAGGTCGAACTCCATCTCGGGCCCGTACAGCCCGCGGAGTCCGTACTGCGTGATGCCGCTGAGGAGACCCTGCTCGTCGGCGCGCTTCATCGGGTTGCCGTGCGTGTAGGGCTGGCCGCCCTCTTCGATCCAGTAGTCGGTGTGGGTATCGAAGTGGACGAGCTGGACGGGCTTGCCGCCGCGCGCCGCACACACCGCCATGAGACAGGGGAGGGTGATCGAGTGGTCGCCGCCGAGGACGAGGGGGAAGAGGCCGGCCTCAATGATGGGCTGCAGGCGCGCCACTACGGCGGCGTGGCGGTCGTGTGGTGACTGCGTGGGCCCGAGAATCACGTCGCCGGCGTCGACGAAGCGCACGCCGCCGAGGATTTCGCGCGCCGTGCCCTCGCCGAGCTCGACGTCGAGATACGCGTCGCTCCCGGAGCGGTACGCCCAGAAGGTCGAGATGTCGCGGATGCCGCGCGGCCCGAAGCGCGCGCCGCTGCGCGAGGTCGTGGCCTCGTCGAAGGGGATGCCGAGCACGGCGACCTCGCCGTCGGCACGGGTCGGCGTCTCGTTGTGCGGCGCCTTCAGAAAGGTCGCGATCCCCGCGTACGGCATCTCGCCGTTGCCCATGATGCCCTCCTTGCAGAAACGACGGCGGCGGGCGGAGCCTGCGGCCCCGCCCGCCGCCATTCTCTCACGCGCCGTTTACGCCACGCCCTTGGCGAACTTCTTCGCGACCTCGGCGACCGACTCCTCGACGAGGTCGCAGCCCAAGGTGAAGAGCTCGGGCGGCATGTTCAGGGCCGGCGTCGGCCGGAACCAGTTGAACGCCGGCTCGTAGATCGGGATCACGCCGCGGCGCTCCATGGCGTAGACGACCTCGCGCGTGAGATCGTGCGCCGGCGCCTTCGAGTCTTTGTCCTCGACGAACTCTACACACTGGTAGCAGCCCTTGACGCGCACGTCGCCGACGATCTCGTACTTCTCCTTCATGGCGCCGAACTTCTCGAGGGCGATGCGCTCGATCTCCTTGACGTTGTCGAGCACCTTGTCGCGCTTGATGATCTCGATCATCTTGATGCCGACGGCGCAGCCCACCGGCGAGCCGGCGAACGTGCCCCCGGTGTACAGGTTGCCGGCCGGCTCGCTCATGCGGTCTGAGCCCAGCGTGTAGCAGATCGGGATGAGCCCGCCGGACGTGCCCTTGCCGAGCGAGAGCAGCTCGCACTCGACGCCGGGGTACTCGTCGATGAGGAACCACTCGCCGCAGCGGCCCATACCTTCCTGGACCTCGTCGTTGTAGAAGATCCAGCCGTACTTCTTGCACAGGTCGGACAGCCGCTTGGGCCACTCCGGGGGCGGGATCTGGATGCCGTTCTCGCCCTGGATCAGCTCGACGGCGACGCCGGCGATGCTCTCGGGCGTCGCCTTGTAGCGCAGGATCGTCTCCTCGATGTAGCCGAGGCAGGCGATGTCGCACGCGGGGTGGTCGAGGTGGAACGGGCAGCGGTAGCAGGTGGGGAAGGGGACGTTGATCCAGCCGCTCATGAACGGCTCGATGGCATGGTTGTAGTGGGCGTTGTGCGGGCCCATGGCGCCGGTGCCGTAGTTGCCGCCGTGGAAGCTGCCCAGAAAGGTGATGACGAAGGGGCGGCCGGGGCCGGCGGCCTCGCGCATGATGCGCACCGCGTTCTCGACGACCTCGCTCCCGGTCGTGTCGTAGACGACCTTGCTCAGCGGCTTGGGGGCGATCTCGACGAGCTTCTCGGCGAGCTCGTACTGATGCCACACGGTGAGCGACGAGAGGCACTCGGTGCCGTACTCCTTGAGGGCGGTGTGCGCCGCCTCGACGAGCTCGGGGTTCCCGCCGCCCAGAGGGGACGAGGCCCAGCCCGCGAGCCAGTCGATGTAGCGGTTGCCGTCGACGTCCTCGAGGAACCAGCCGTCACGGTAGCGTGAGACGAAGTGGCTCGGCGGCCAGGCGCCGATGAGCGAGACGCCGAGCATGATCTCCTCGGCACGATTGAACAGGCGCCGACTCTCGGGTCCCGGAGGCGGCGTGTGGACGCGGGGGCCGTTGGACTGTGCCATCGAGGAACCTCCTGTCTGCGCGGCGCGCGGGCGGCTGCGCCGCCGCGCGCCGCGCCTCACACCGTCGCAGCGGCCGTGCCCGTGTGCCTCAGTCCCTTTCGGGGGCGTCGGTCGCCGGCGACCACTGATAGTTGTCCTTGAGGAGCTTGAGCAGGAAGAGCACCTCGGCCTCGAGGATGCCGGGGATGGGGCGGATGCGGTTGACGAGCACGTCGTGCAGGGCTTGGCGGTCGCGGCAGACGACGCCGACGGTGAGGTCGAAGCGTCCCGCGCAGACAGCGACGTAGTCGACCTCGGGCAGGGCGGCGATCTGCTCAGCCGCCTGCTCGAGCTTGTCGCCGGCGACGCGGAGATCGATCTTGGCCGCGAGCAAGCCCATGTCGAGCGGGCTCGAGGTGGCGACGATCTGGATGACGCGGCGCTTGAGGAGGCGAGACACGCGCTGGCGGACGCTCGCCTCCGAGACGCCGAGGTCCTTGGCGATCGTCGTGTAGGGACGCCGCCCGTCCTCCTGCAGGTGCGTGATGATCCGCGCGTCGATACTGTCGAGGCCGTTGCCGCGCATTTCGCTCCCTTCCCCACGCCATTCTACGAATCGGCGACGCGACATGCCAGCGTATCTGCGATTTCGGCAGGTGCGGTAGGATGCGGGCGGCGAGCGACAAGGAGGCGAGCATGAAGATCGAGCGCAAAGGGTCGACCGCGTTGGAACCTACCCCGGTCGTCCTCGTGAGCGTGGCCGGCGAGCGCGGCAGGGGCAACTTCCTCACCATCGCGTGGGTGGGCGTCGTCTGCTCGTCGCCGCCGATGCTCGGCGTCGCCGTCCGCCCCTCGCGCTTCTCGCACGGGCTCCTCTGCAGGGCGCGCGAGTTCGTCGTCAACCTGCCCGACGCGAGCCGGCTCGAGGGGGTTGACATCGCCGGCGTCTGGTCGGGGCGCGACCACGACAAGTTCGCCGAGCTCGGCTTGACGGCGCTTCCCGCGAGCAAGGTGTCCGCGCCGCTCATCGCCGAGTGCCCCGTGAACCTCGAGTGCGTCGTGCGCCACCAGCTCGCCCTGGGTTCGCACGACCTGTTCATCGGCGAGGTCGTGGCCACGCACTACGACGAGGAAGTGC
>CAZTMO010000174.1:0-4627 GCA_964615105.1 uncultured Thermoleophilia bacterium | reverse complement strand
TGCGGGCGAATCGCGAGGACGCCGCCGCGCGACGTCCGCTCGCGATTCTAGCAGTCGGTGGCAGACCGGCCGCCGCGCCCGCGGCCGGCGGCCAGCGCCGCCATCCAAGCGGTCGCCGCCACCGGGTCGCGCGCATGCGCTGGCGCCGACGGTTTGAACTCCGACGATTCTGGTCAAGACGTCTACGTACCAGTACCTACGTACCCGTACCCGCGCCGCAATCGCCGCGGAGGGACGAGGAGGGGGGTCCAATGGAGTACGTCGAACCGAGACAGCCGAAGTGGCTGCGCAGCGCCAAAGGCGCGCCCTTCACCGGCATCGGGTCCCTCGAGGCCGACATCCTCGCCATCGTCTGGGAGCACGACCGCACGACCGTCCGCGACGTGTACGAGACCCTGCGCGAGCGTCGCCAGATCGCCTACACGACGGTGATGACGGTGATGAACAACCTCGTCAAGAAGGGCCTGCTGACGCAGGACAAGACGAACATCGCCTACGTCTACACCCCGGCGATCCCCGGCCGCGAGGTCGCGCACATCGTGCTCGACAGCGTGGTCGACCGCCTGCTGCTCGGCCAGACCAACGTCGCCGTCTCGCACCTTTTGGGTCTTGAGGACGACCTGACCCCGGCGCAGCTCGAGGGGCTGCGCGCCTGGGCGAGGGAGCGTTTCGGCGTCTGAACGCGCCGACGGGCGAGCCGCCTCGGGCGCGCCCGCGCTTACATCGCCTCGGGCGCGCTCACACCGAGCAGGTCGAGCCCGCGCGCCAGCGTCTGCCGCGTGGCCAGGCACAACCCCGTGCGAAACGTCGAGACGTCCACGTCGTCGACGAGCACGCGGCAGTTCCGATAGAACACGTGGAACTGACTGGCCAGCTCACCGAGATACGTGTGGATGCGATGCGGCGCCCGCTGGTCGGCGGCCGCGAGGACGACGAACGGAAAGCCGGCCAGCCTCAGGATGAGCGCCTTCTCGGCGTCCTCCAGCCCGACCTCCGGCAGCGCCGCCGGCGGCCTTCTTCCCGTCCGCTCCTCCAGGGTCCTGAGGATGCTGCAGATGCGCGCGTGCGCGTACTGCACGTAGTACACGGGGTTCTGGCTCGACTGCTGCACGACCAGCTCGAGGTCGATGTCGAGCGGCGTGTCGTGCGAGCGCGACACCATGGTGAAGCGCGTCGCGTCGACGCCGATCGCCTCGACGAGGTCGTCCACCGTGACGATCGTCCCCTTGCGCTTCGACATGCGTTTCTGCTCTCCGCCCTCGAGCAGGTTCACGAACTGCCCGATGATGAGCTCGAGACGCTCCGGGTCGTGCGGAGGAAGGGCCGTGAACGCGGCCTTCATGCGCGGCACGTAGCCGTGATGGTCGGCGCCCCAGATATCGATCAGACGCTCCCAGCCGCGGTCGATCTTGTCGCGGTGGTAGGCGATGTCGGAGAGAAAGTAGGTGGGCTCGCCGCTGGAGCGGATGAGGACACGATCCTTGTCGTCCCCGTAGTGGGTCGTCTTCAGCCACACGGCACCTTCCTCTTCGTAGAGGAGGTCCTCCGCGTCCAGCTCTTCGAGTGCCTTCGCGACCTCGCCGCGGAACCCCCGGTGCTCGCCCGGCCCTTCGTAGACCGAGCTCTCGTTGGTCCAGATGTCGTGACCGACGCGCAGGCGACCGAGCGACTCCTTGAACTGCGCGACCATGCGGTCGCGCCCCCAGAGCATGATCTCGGTGACGACGTCGTCCGGCAGGCGCGTCATGTCCGGAGCCGCGACGGTGACCGCGTCACGGTAGCGCTCGCCCACCTCGGCCACGAGATCAGCCGCCATCGCGACGACGTACTCCCCCTGGTATCCGTCCTCGGGGACGTCGGCGACGATACCGAGCTGGCCGGCGTAGCGGGCGGCCAGCGTCTGGCCGAAGAGCCTCATTTGGCGGCCCGCGTCGTTCACGTAGTATTCACGGCCGACCTCGTGGCCCGCGAACGCGAAGACACGGCAGAGCGCGTCGCCCATGGCCCCATATCGCGCGTTGCCGACGTGCAGCGGGCCGACCGGATTCGCGCTCACGTACTCGACGTTGATCCTCAGGCGACGCTCGGGGGGCACGACGCCGCGCCCGTAGTCCACCCCGGCGTCGAGCATGCGCTGCACGGCGCCGCGAAACCACGACCTGTCCAGAAAGAGGTTGAGGAACCCCGGACCGGCGACCTCGAGACGCGTGCAGATCGCGTCGCCGCCGGCGGCCAGCCACGCATCGCCGAGCCGCTGCGCCAGGTCGCGCGGCGAGCCGCCGGCGCGCTTCGCGTTGACGAGCGCGGCGTTGGTGGTCACGTCACCCTGCTCGCGTCGCGGCGGCAACGTCAGGTCAGCGGCGGCGCCGGCTTCTCCCAGCACGGCGGCGAGCGCCTCGTCGAGCGAGGCACCGAGCCCTGCAAAGTCATACAACCGGTCGCTCATCGGCTTCATACCTTCACCCCATCGGGTGGTCGCGGTGGTCCGGGCGTGGTGCGCTTACGCGCGACCGCGCCCGCCATTCTACTTGCTCGCCGCCGGGACCCGCCTGTGGGCCCGCCTCGCCGTCGGGGCCCTCGGGCGAGGCGACGTCGCCCGCGGGACCCTCGGGCGGAACCGCCTCGCCACACGCGCCTTCGCTCAGAAGGCCCCCCTCATGCCGGATCGCAGCTGCGTCAATGATGGTAGGGCTCGCGGCGAAGGATCTTGAAGGCGCGGAAGAGCTGCTCCGCGAGCACCACCCGGGAGAGCTGATGCGGCAGGGTGAGCCGCGACAGCGAGAGATGCTCGTCGGCGCGCGCGAGCACCTCGGGAGCGAGCCCGAGCGAGCCGCCGACCACGAACGTCGCGCCGCCGCGCCCGAGCCAGCCCTGGAGGGCGCTCGCCAGGCCGGGTGAGTCCCATTGCACTCCCTCCACGGCGAGCGCCACGACGACGCCGCGGCCCGGCCAGGCAGCCGACAGCCGGCGACCCTCGTCGCGCAGCACGTCCGCCACCGCGCGACCGTGAAGGGCGTACTCGCGCACCTCACGGACCCTGAAGTCGCAGAGCGGTGTGAGGAGACGGGCGTAGTGCTCGAAGACCGGCCTCAAGTCGCGACTCAACGTGCCCACGGCGAGGATTTCGATGCGCGCCGCCACGGTCACGCAGCCTACCACGGAGAGCGCTGTGACCTACGCCCCGGGAGTGGAGTAGAAGCCGATCTTGCCCGGGCCGCCGGCGCGGACGGCGTACATGGTCGTCGCTGCTTTGGCGACGAGCTCCTCCGGGTTCTGGCCGTCGTCAGGATACGTCGCCACACCGGCTGAGGCGGTGAGCGCGTACGAGCGACCGTCCACCTCGACCGCGAGCTCACGCATCGCCGCGAGGACCCGCTCGAGGGCCGCATCGGCCTGCTGGTCGGCCGTCTCGGGCAGCAGCAGCAGGAACTCGTCGGCGCCGTAGCGGCACACGAGATCGCAGCTCCGCAGTTGTGCGGTGAGCGCCGCCGCCCAGTGACACAGCACCTCGTCGCCACCGTCGCGACCCGCCTCGGCGTTGACGCGCCCGAAGTCGTCGAGATCGAGCAGCGCGAAGGCGATCCGGCGGCCGTAGCGTTTCGCCCGCTCGAGCTCGAACGCGGCGCGCTCGCGCAAGTACCTGAAGTTGTACAACCCGGTGAGGGGATCGCGGGTCTCGTGGGCTTTGCGCTCGTCGATAAGGCGCAGGTTCTCGAGCGCCACATCAGCCTGGTCGGCAAGTTGCGCGAGCAGGCGTCGCTGCGCGTCGGGGTGGAAGCCGTTCTCACGATAGTGGTAGCCCGCCTGTGGCCCACTGTAGCCTTCGAACTGACAGACGGTGTCGCCCAGCCCCCAGCAGAGCGTCTCCTTGGAGATCACCTCAGTCCCCGTGATGGTCTCGAGCACGCCGTCGACGATCCCCCGTTCGAGGTCGCAGACCGGCGTGCCCCCGGACGGCAGTTGCTGGCAGCTGAGGCAGCGGGTCAGCTTGACGAGGACACGTTCCTCGTCGAGCTCGACCTCAAGCTCGCCGAGCTCCATGCTACGGAACCATTCCTTGAGGTCCTGGATCGACCGCAGTCCCAGCTCCCGGCTGAAACGCTTCGCCGCCAGGTAGATCGCGGGCCCCGCGCTCGCACCGAGGATCTCAGGCAGGATCGCGAACTGGAGGTGCCGGAAGAGCGTCACGGGCATGCGCGCCTCTGTCGGCGTGGCGGCGTCGATGTCGGCCGCCGACGGCCACGCGCGGGGATCCTCAGCGGCCGTCAACGCCAGCAGGCTGCGCAATGCACGTGCGAAGACAGCCGCCAGCGAGAGCTCCTCGTGGGAGCGCAAAGCCACGCCCTCTCTCCCTTCGCCGGTTGGGGGCCCCGGCCGGCATTGCCATGGATCCCTCTCAGCAGCCGCCGCGGCCCGCCGCGGCGGCTGCCTATACTATAGAGCTTAGATACCCGCTCTCCGCACGCTCCCGGGCGCGAAGCGTTGCCAGCGCAGTGGACGAAAGGACGGTGGGTCTGGCCTCGTCGTACGACCAAGGATCCGCGCCCTGGACCACGCAGACGACCATCGGACGGCGCCCGCCGGGCACGCGAAACGCGCGCTGCGCGAGCGCGCCGTCGCGGCGCGC
>CAZTMO010000173.1:0-4661 GCA_964615105.1 uncultured Thermoleophilia bacterium | reverse complement strand
CACGAAGGCGAAGCTGTGGAGCGGCCGCGCGACCAGGCTCCGCTACTGGACGGCGCGTTACTGGGACGCGGACGACCGGGAGTGGGAATACGACTGGGTCAAGTTCAGGCTGATCCGCGCCGACACCGGCAAGGTGGTCAAGACCTTCGGACCTTACAAGCGCCCGACCGGCGTCAACAAGTGGCGCAGCGTCTCGATCACGCTCCCGAAGGGAGGCCACCGCTACAAGCTGCGCGCTATCGCCGACGACGCGCGCTTCGGCTTCAGGCTGCAGCAGAGGCACTAGACCGCCCTGTCCCCGAGTAGTACCGAGCTCTGGGCGCTTGTGCCGTCCTGAGGTGGGGCGGCGTATGCGCACTGTCAGGGCGATGGATCAGCTCCGGATCAGGCCGCGGGAGACGATCGCTGTGGCCAGGGCGTCGCTCATGAGTTCACCCTCGAGGTCGTCGCGCATCGACCAGCCGGCGAGATTGCAGCAGACAGACGCCAACTGGGGGTTGGCGCGTTCCTGATCCGCGCGGAACGGAAGCATCCCTCCATCACCCTCGACGGAGATGGACGGCACCTCATGACGGTCGTCTGGACGTCGGTCGGCGCGATCGCCGGCGTCCTCGCGGTCGGCGCGACCGACTGGCAGTGGCTCGATCCTGTGATCGCCCTCGTCGTGGCTCTGAACATCGTCGCCACGGGCGTCTCGCTGCTCAGGCGCTCCGGCGACGGCCTCATGGACCATGCGCTGCCCGCTGCCGAGGAGACCGTGCTGCGCGCGACCCTGGAGCCCTACCGTCAGGAAGGCGTCGTCATCCCCTCGATCTGGACACGGCCGGCCGGCGCTCCTTCGTCTCATTGCACGTCTTGGTCCCGGCGAGGGGACGGTACAACAGGGGCATGACCTGAGCGAGCGCCTGGAGGCGGATGTCCACACGGCGCTGCCCGGCTCTGAGGTGATCACCCACATCGAGTCGCTCGAGGACCCTCGTCGCTTGACTACCCCAGCCTCATCACTCCCGGCTGGTTCTACTCGCCGGAAGCGGCTGACAGAGCGTCGTGTGGTTCTATGGTCCGCGGCGCTGCTGCTTCTGAGTGGCGCCATGCCCAGGCAGACCAGACGATGATTGCCATGCATGCGATTTCCACGGCCGCGAAGAGGATACAGTGGGGCCTCCACGACCCGCCGCCGATCACGAACGCCGTGGTGACGATTGCTGCGACGCCGTTCGTCCGGACGCCGGCTCGTGGGCTGAGTACGCGAGAGACGAAGATCATTGCGATTGGGATCTCCAGCAGTAGCGCAAACGCCAGTAGAAGGCCCGGCGTGAGGTGTACCCCAGCCTGCCCGCTTCACAGCTCCTGCAGCGCCCCGGGCTCGATGAAGGTCAGGATGTCCGCGAAGACCATGTTGAACATCACGACGGTCCACAGGGGTGACGCGGCGGCTCCGGTCCTCTGGCGAGCGCCGTGACGGCGGAGACGTGACGCGGCGGACGAAGGCGAGGCGCTGCGGCAAGACCGGAGCCGTCTCTCCGGTGGTAGCATCGAGCTGTCTGGGGCGGCAGCGCACCTGACCAAGAGCCCTGACGAGTCGGCCGCCGTCGTCAGACCGCACGTGGCGCGGAGCGTCACTGTGGGAAGGGAAGGGCATGGACGAGAGTGCGAAGCGCGCAGACGGCGAGAGCTCATCCCGCGGGCGTCTGCGGCGCGACAGCCCGCCGCGCAGCGACGGCTGGCGGGTGGAGGGCAAGCCGGCGGGCCAGGGCGGACGCCCGAGTCCGCAGATGCCCGGCGGGCAAGAGCCGCCCTCCGGCCTCAAGTGGATCAGGCGCTTCTGGCTCATCCTTCTCATCGCTCTCATCGTGAACTGGATAGGCGCCGGCCTGCTCTCGCGCGGCTCCGACATGCTGACCGTCAGTTACACCTTCTTCCGACAGCAGGTCGAGGCGGGCAACGTCACCGAGATCACCTCGAAGGGCGACGCCATCCAGGGCGTCTTCAAGACGGCGGTCACGAGCTCGCAGGCGAACGGCAGGACGCCGGAGGAGGGCGAGCGGAGTTACGAGGACTTCCAGACGCAGCTCCCCGCCTTCGGCACCGACGAGCTCCTGGCGCTGCTCGAGAGCAAGGACGTGGTGGTCAACGCCAAGCCGCTCGACACGGGCAGCCCCTGGTGGCAGACGCTGCTCGTGTTCTTCGGCCCGGCCCTGCTCTTCATGGCCGTCTTGATCTGGCTGGGGCGCCGCGCCCAAGCGGGCGGCGGCGCCGGCATGCTGGGCAGGTTCGGGCGCTCCAAGGCGCGACGCTACGAGGCCAAGGAGGAGCGCACCACCTTCGCCGATGTGGCCGGCATCGACGAGGTCAAGCAGGAGGTCGCCGAGGTGGTGGACTTCATGCGCAACCCGGGGCGCTACCGCAAGCTGGGCGCGCGCATCCCCCGCGGCGTCCTCCTCATCGGACCGCCCGGCACCGGCAAGACGCTGCTCGCGCGGGCCGTCGCCGGGGAGGCCGACGTGCCCTTCTTCTGGCTCTCGGCCTCGGAGTTCGTCGAGATGTTCGTCGGCGTGGGAGCGAGCCGCGTGCGCGACCTCTTCCAGCAGGCCAAGGCTGACGCGCCGTCCATCATTTTCATCGACGAGCTCGACGCGATCGGGCGAGCGCGCGGCGCCGGCGGTCAGATGGGCGGCAACGACGAGCGCGAGCAGACCCTCAACCAGATCCTCACCGAGATGGACGGCTTCACCGGCGATGAGGGCGTCATCGTCATGGCGGCCACCAACCGCGAGGAGGTGCTGGACCCTGCCCTCTTGCGCGCCGGGCGATTTGACCGCCACATCGCCGTCAATCCGCCCGACCAGAAAGGCCGCGCCGACATCCTCCGCGTGCACACGCGACGCGTGCCCCTGGCGCCGGACGTCGATCTCGACAATATCGCCGCCGCCACGCCGGGCATGGTCGGCGCCGACCTCGCCAACCTGGTGAACGAGGCCGCCCTGCGCGCCGGCCGCGAGCACGACAAGACGGTGGGTCGCGACGACTTCAGCGCCGCTTTGGAGCGCATCATCCTGGGCTCCGAGCGGCGCCTCGTCCTGTCGCGGCTGGACAAGGAACGTACCGCATACCACGAGTCGGGCCACGCCCTGCTCGGCATGCTGCAGCCGGGCGCCGACCCCGTGCGCAAGGTCTCCATCGTGCCCCGCGGGAAAGCCCTCGGCGTCACGTTCCAGAGTCCGCAGACCGACCGGTACGGCTACGCCAGGTCGTACCTGGAGGGGCGCATCATCGGCGCCCTGGGCGGACGAGCTGCGGAGGAGCTCGTCTACGACGATCTCACGACGGGCGCCGAGGCGGACCTCGAGCAGATCACCGCGATCGCCCGTCAGATGGTCGGGCGCTGGGGGATGTCGAAGGCGATCGGGCCGGTCTCGGTCGTGCCGCGCGGTTCTGGGATGGTCTGGCCCGGCCTGGACGGCGGCGCGCCGTCCGATCAGACCCGCAAGCTCATCGACGACGAGGTGCGGCGCATCGTCGACGAGTGCTATGCCAAGGCGGTCGAGCTGTTGCGGGCCAACCGCGACAAGCTCGACCGCCTGGCGCACACGCTGCTCGAGAAGGAGTCGCTCGACGAGGAGGAAGCCTACGCGGCGGCCGGCGTGGAGCGGCAGGAGCAGGAAGGATCCACAGCCGCCGGCTCTTAGGCAGGGCCGGTCCTACACGGGCTCCACCTTGGGCACGAGCACCCGCTGGCCCCGCATGCCCGCGCGGAGCATCGTGATCCCGAGCCATACGAACCACCCGATCTGCAGCAGCCCGAAGGCGACCCCCGCGCCGTGCAGCAGCGGGACCACCGAGAGCAGGCCGGTGACGCCGACCGCCAGTCCCAACCAGCCGAGAGGTCGGGGAAGCCCGCTGGTACGGAGAGCCGCGTAGCTGACGAGCAGTACCCAGAGTCCGCCCAGGATCTCTCCGCCCGAACCCCCGAGGCCCTCAGAGACCGGTTCGATCGCCTGCCACGTGGAGACAGCGTGGCCGGGGTCTGAGGGGTACTGAGCGACGACTGCAGCCATACCGGCGTTGAAGACCATGCCGCTCGCGACGAGGACGAACGCCCACAGCAGGCCGACGACGGTCGCCACCTGCATGATCAGCGGTGCCGCGGTCTTCACGCGCTCGTACAGAGCGAGGGCCAACACCGCCAGGACGATGCCGAACATGACGTAGGTGACGAGGTGCATGACGTGCATGCTGCCGTGGTGGGACGCGAGAAGCGCGACCTTCTTGGCCGGGTCGGTCACGCTGGGGTAGTCGACCACGAGGAGGAAGAAGGGCATCGCCAGCAGATACGCGACGGCGAGGTACAGCGCCGCGAGGCCGCCCGCCCTCTGATGCCCGGTAGATGTCCGACCGACTGTCTTCACCGTTCTCTCCGTTCCGGGCGGCGGCTGGGCACCTTGACTGCCTTCCGCCGCGCCTATAGGGTACACTTACGGCGTAAGTATAGGACTTACGACGTAAGTATGTCAAGCGCGTCATCGTTCATGCGGCGATGCCGGGCGGGCGACGTCGGCGCCGGCAAGCGACGGCAGCAGAGGAGGCCCATGGCCAGACGATCGACACGGCCGACACCAGGTTCCGAGCCGCGGCCTCCGCTCACTCGCGAGCGCGTGTTG
>CAZTMO010000172.1:0-4672 GCA_964615105.1 uncultured Thermoleophilia bacterium | reverse complement strand
CCGCCTCGCGGAAGTTGGCGGCGCCGTCGTGGTGGACGTGCCAGTGCATGCCGGTCGTCCGCTCGTCGAAGACCTGGAGCCGATACATGCCGGCGTTGCGCCGCCCCTCACGGTCCTTGGTGACGACGACCGGCAGAGTGACGAACGGGCCGCCGTCGCCGGGCCAGGTGGTGAGCACCGGCAGGCGCGCCAGGTCCGGCGGCTCGACGATCACTTCGGTGAAGGCGCCCTTCCTGACCGCCTTGGGCGCGAACGAGGCGAGCTCCTTGAGCTGGCCGAGCGCCTTGACCTTGCCGACGAGGCCGCTCGGCACCTGCAGCTCGAGAAGACCGGCGATGCGCTGGGCGAGCTCCTCGAGCGGCGCGCCCAGCGCCAGCTCGAGTCGCCGGTACGAGCCGAACTGGTTCATGAGAACGGCTGGGAGCGGCGCGTCCGAGACCGGCGACGCGCCGGAAGGCCGAGCCGCACCGGCTGTGCGGGTCGCGCCGGTGAGGACAGCCGCGCCGCCACGTCGCACGGGCCGCTCGAACAGCAATGCCGGCCCGTGCGCCTTGCTCGCACGATCGGCGATCTCGGCCATCTCGAGATACGGGTCGACCTCGGCGCGCACGCGGGCGAGCTCGCCTTCGCGTTCGAGCAGCTCGACGAAACGGCGCAGGTCCATGGTCACCTCGGGGAAGTCGGCGGGACGGGCGTGTCCGTGGGCGGATGTGCCGGCGACGTGAGTTGGTCGAAGGCCATATCGAGGGGTGCCGGATCGGGCAGGCCGAGGGCGGCCGCCGCGGCGGCCGCCCTCCGGGGCACGTCGGCCGGCGCCCCGGTCTTCAGTTCGTCGTCGAGCTCGTCGAAGAACGCGGCGCTGCGCTGCTGAGAAACGCCGGCGCGCAGCGCCGCGAGCCCCGCCATCGTGTAGACCCACAGGGCGTCGTCGGCGGTGAACGGCGCCGCCAAGCTGCGCAGGCACGTGCATGCCGACATCAGGCGCGTGAGCAGGGCGACGGAGCCGACGTCCCCGCGGGCCGCGATCATGTCGAGCCCGCGGGCGTAAAAGACGTCGCCGGCGAGCAGCGCCGTCTGCCTGTCACCCTCGTCGACCAGCCCGAGCCGGTCGCGGCGGTAGTGCAGCAAGTAGCCTTCGTAGATAAGCTCGATCGCCTCGACGTAGCCGTCGTCGCCACTCCCGTCGAGGGCCGCGAACAGCAGTCCCCAGCGCAATGTGACGCCCCCGATCGGGGGTAGGCCGGCCTCCGCGAACGGGGCGGCCACCGCGCGCAAGGTCGCTTCGACGGCGGCCTTCGTCACGGCGTCGATCCAGCCCCTTCGCCGCCGGCGAGGCAGTACGAGAGGAACATGAGCTCGCTCGAAAGGTCCACGGGCCGCACCGTCACACCCGGCGGAGCGGCGACCTTGACCGGGGCGAAGTTGAGCATCGCCCGGACGCCAGCCGCCCCCAGCCTGTCGACCGTCGCCTGCGCCTCGGCGGCCGGCACCGTCACCAAGGCGATGTCGACGCGCTCCTGGGCGCAGAACGGCTCAAGGTCCTCGACGCCGCGCACGCGGCCACCACCGAAGTTCGCCCCGATGACCGTCGGCGAGCTGTCGAACACCCCGACGAGGCAGAAGCCCTGTTCACCGAAGCCGCGGTAGCGGGCCAACGCCGTGCCCAGCAGGCCGGCCCCGACGATGATCACGTTCCAGGTGTGGTCCAGGCCCAACGAACGGGTGATCTCGGCGATCAGCCGCGACACCTCGTAGCCGACCCCGCGGGTACCGAACTCGCCGAAGTACGAGAAGTCCTTGCGGATCTGCGCCGCGTTGAGGTCGATCGTCGCGGCGAGATCCTTCGACGAGACCCGGTCGATCCCGCGCGCCTGCAGCTCTCGCAGCTTGCGCAGGTAGAGCGCCAGCCGCGGCACGGTGGCCATCGGGACGTGCCGCTTCTCGCCCTCGCGCATCGCGTTCCCCCGTTCAGCCCGCGAAGTAGGCGGCGGCCGCTTCGGCCGCCCTGGCGAGATCGTCCTCGGTCAAGGCGAGCGAGATCATCGCCGACTCGAACTGCGACGGCGCGAGGTAGACGCCGCGCTCCAGCATGTGACGGTAGTACGTCGCGTAGACGCCCGTGTCGGCGCGTTTCGCGTCGGCGAAGCTCTCGACCGGACCGTCGCAGAAGAACAGCGTCATCATCGCGCCGACCTGGTTGAGGGTGACGGGGCGCTCGCCCTTCGTCGCCGCGTCGCGCAGCGACGCGGCGACGCGGTCGGCGAGCGCCTCGAGCCGCTCGTACGTGCCCGGCTCGCCGAGCACGCTGAGCGTCGCCGCCCCGGCGGCCATGGCCAGCGGGTTTCCCGACAGGGTACCGGCCTGGTAGGTCGAGCCGAGCGGCGCGACGGTCTCCATGAGCTCGCGCCGCCCGCCGAACGCGCCCACCGGCAGGCCGCCGCCGATGATCTTGCCCAGCGTCGTCAGATCGGGGACGACGCCGAACCGCTCCTGCGCCCCGCCCCAGGCGACGCGGAATCCGGTGATGACCTCGTCGAAGATCAGCACCGCGCCGTACTTCGTGCAGAGCGCACGCGCCTTCTCGAGAAAGCCGGCGCGCGGCGGCACCACGCCCATGTTCCCGGCGACGGGTTCGACGATGAGGGCGGCGATCTCCTCGCCGCGCTTCGCGAACAGCTCCTCCATCGCCTCCACGTCGTTGTAGTCGAGCAGAAGCGTGTCGGCCGTCGTCGCCTTCGTCACGCCCGGGCTGTCGGGCAGCGACAGCGTAAGCACGCCGCTGCCGGCGGCGGCGAGGAAGGCGTCCGAGTGACCGTGGTAGCAGCCGACGAACTTGACGATCTTGTCGCGTCCGGTGAAGCCGCGAGCCACGCGGACGGCGCTCATCGTCGCCTCGGTCCCCGAGTTGACCATGCGCACGAGCTCGATCGACGGCACGGCGCCGCAGATGAGGCGGGCAAGCTCGACCTCGAGGGCCGTCGGGGCGCCGAAGCTCGTGCCCTCCTCCAGGACCTGGTGAAGGCGGTTGAGCACCTGCGGGTGACCCCAGCCGAGGATCATCGGGCCCCAGGACGAGACGAAGTCGACGTACTCGTTGTCGTCGGCGTCCCAGACGTGGGCGCCGCTCGCCCTGGCGATGAAGAGCGGGTGCGGCATGCCGACGCTCTTCATCGCCCGGACCGGCGAGTTCACGCCCCCGGGGATGTACTTCAGCGCCTCTTCGAACAGGCGCGCGGACGTCTCGGTCTTCACGCTCTCCTCCGCACCGCTCGTGCCTCGCAGGTCGCGCATATACTAGCCGCTCGCAGGAGAAAGCAGTCCTCATCCGTTGCGGACCGGCCCGGGATGCAGGCGCGGATGAGCCGGGAAGAGCAGCCCGAGGCGCCGATGACCCGCGAGGATCGACAGGAAGGACGTATGGCTCGCGAACAAGAGGATGCGACGGGCGTGACGGCGAGGGTCAGGCCGGCGACGGCCGCCGACGCGGCGGCGATCGCCGGCCTCATCGCCCTTCTCGCCGAGGGCCCGGACGAGCCCGTCCGGGTGTCCGCCGACTGGGTCGCCGAGTGCCTCGGCGACCACGCCTTCTTCGCCCTCGTCGCCGAGCTCGACGGCGAGGTCGTCGGCGTCGTCACCTGGATTCTCGTCCGCGGTCTCTTTCACGGCAAGAAGTCGGCTGTCATCCAGGAAGCCTCGGTGGTGCCCGCCTGCCGCGACCGCGGCATCGGGCGGGCGCTGCTCGAGGAAGCCGTGGCCCGCATCAAGCGTCAGGACGTCGCCGAGATCAGCATCTCCACCGGGTTCGAGAACGAGCGCGCCATGCACCTCTACCGCCGGCTCGGCTTCGTCGAGGAGACCTTGCTGCTCGAGCAGCACCTGAGCGAGAAGGCGTGACCGGCGACCTCCGTCACCCGGCAGCGGGGCATCTGCCCGATCGCGAAGCGACCACGGCTGACGAGCGTCGAAGGCCTCAGCCCGGCGCGCACCAGTCCTTCGGCACGTAGACGCAGTAGGGCTCTTCGGCCATGTAGTCGCCGGTCGCCTCGTAGGCGCGTGCTCGGCAGCCGCCGCAGACCCGCTTGAACTCGCAGGCGCCGCACTTGCCCTTGAGGTTGTCCAGGTCGCGCAGCTCGTTGAACAGCGGCGAGTCGTTCCAGATCTCGGGAAACGGCTGCTCGCGGACGTTGCCGGCGACCTTGTCGAAGTAACCGCACCCCTGCACGTCGCCGCGGTGGCTGACGAAGCAGAAGCCGATGCCGGCGAGGCAGCCACGGCTCAGGGTGTTCATACCGCCGTGGCTGTGCGGGTGCACTTCGAGCTTGCGCCCCTGCGCCTTGGCGCGCTGGCGCATGACGCGCCAGTAGTGCGGCACGTCGGTGGGTTTCATGAAGAGGTCGCTCTGCTGCTGCGCGTCGTACATCCACTCCAGCGCGCGTTCGTACTCGTCCGGCGGCAACTCCTGCTCCTCGAGCTGCTTGCCGCGTCCGGTCGGGACGAGCATGAAGGGGTGGAACGAGACGGCGCCGAGGTCCTCAGCGAGCCTGAGGAGCGCCGGCAGGTAGTGGACGTTGAGCTTCGTGATCGTGCTGTTGATCTGGACCTCGACGCCCGCGTCGAGACAGTGGCGGATGCCGCGCACGGCGCCGTCGAAGGCGCCGGGGACGCCGCGGAA
>CAZTMO010000171.1:0-4676 GCA_964615105.1 uncultured Thermoleophilia bacterium | reverse complement strand
TCGCGCCGTCGATCGGCACGCCGTGAACGGCCGCCTGGATGATGGCGTTCTGCTCAGCGTGGATCGCCCGGCACAGCTCCTGACGCTCGCCCGAGGGAATGCCGAGTTGTTCGCGCAGGCAGCCGATGTCAAGACAATGGGCGACGCCACGGGGGGCGCCGTTGTAGCCCGTGGCGAGGACACGCTTGTCGCGTACGAGCACGGCCCCCACCTGACGACGAAGGCAGGTCGAGCGCGTCGCCGCCTGGACGGCGAGTTGAAGGAAGTACTCCTCCCAGCTCGGGCGCTGCCGGGGGGCGTCAGGCGCGCCGGCCCTGTCGGTGGGTCTGCTCACAGGGGCTCGTCGACGGGCTCGCGACGCCGCTCGAGACCGACAGGGTTCACGCCTCGCCCTTGCCGGTGTCGATGCCGTCGACGCGGTGCACGTGGCGACCGCCGTCGAACGGCGTCGCCATCCAGACCTCGGTGATCGCCCACGCCTCGTCCTCCGACAGCAGCCGGCCCCCGAGACAGAGGACGTTGGCGTCGTTGTGGCGGCGCGACATCTCGGCCATGTGCGGCGTCGTGCAGTCGGCGGCGCGGATCCCCCCGTGGCGGTTGGCCGCCATGCACATCCCCATGCCGGTACCGCAGACGAGCACGCCGCGCTCGGCCTCGCCTGCGGCGACCGCTGCAGCCACGACGTGAGCGTAGTCGGGGTAGTCGACGGAGGCCTCGCCGTCGAACGTCCCGACGTCGACGACTTCATGGCCCTGGGCGCGCAGGCGGCGGACGACGGCCTGCTTGACGGCGAACCCTGCGTGATCCGCGCCGGCGGCGATCTTCACGGCAGTACCCTCTCAGTCGGTTGACGGTGGGAGCGGAGAGCCTGATTGTACCCCAGCCCGCCGGGCGGCGACGGTGCCGCGGCCGAACACCTCGCTCAGACGGGCAGCAGGTCGTCGCGGCGCCGCGTCAGGCGCTCCTCGATGTCGCCGGCGCTCCACGCTCCCTCGCGCAGCAGGCGCCAGCGCCCGGTCTCCTCATATCGGCTGAGGTCGACGACCGTCGACGGGACGCCTCCTGCCGCGCCGCCGTCGAGGACGAGATCGCAGGTCGCCAGGACGCGAGGGTCGACGTCGGCGAGCTTCGCCGGCGGCGGCGAGCCGCTGCGATTGGCGCTCGAGGCGACGAGCGGGAACGCGAGCGTCGCGAGCAGCCGCGCCGCCGCCTGCCAGCGCGGCACGCGCACGCCGAGCGTACGCACCACGAAGCTTCGCCCCGTTCCCAACGCCCGCTTCTCCTCGTGTGTCACCTCACCTGCCGGCGGACACGTGAATCCATCCGGATAGGGGACGATCAGCGTGAGCGGCCCGGGCAGAAGGCGCAGGCAGGCGTCGGTCAGCCGCCGCCCGAGCGGGACGGTCGCAAGCAACAGCTCGCGGTTCGGGAAGATCACCTGGAGCGGCTTCTGCTCCTCACGCCCCTTGGCGGCGACGACCGCCGCCACGGTCTCCGCAGAGAGCCTCCCGCCGAGCCCGTAGACCGTGTCCGTCGGAAAGCAGACGAGGCGGGCGACTGCGAGGCGCAACGGCACCTCGGACCCGTCGGCGAGGCCGAGCCCGGCGAGGTCGATGCGCTCGGGGCCGGCGCCCGGCGGCCGGTCCGGCCCACTCACGTTCACCGGCGGACCGGGATACCGCGCTCAGCCAGAAAAGCCTTGGCCTCGGCGATCGAGTGAGCGCCGTAGTGGAAGATGGACGCGGCGAGCACGGCGTCGGCGCCGCCCTTCGTGAGCCCCTCGGCGAGGTGCTGGAGCGTCCCGACGCCACCCGAGGCGATGACGGGCACGTCGACCGCGTCCGCCACCGCGCGCGTGAGCTCAAGGTCGTAGCCGTCGAGCGTCCCGTCACGGTCCATGCTGGTGAGCATGAGCTCGCCGGCGCCGAGCTCGGCCGCGCGTCTCGCCCACTCCTCGACGTCGATTCCCGTCGGCGTGCGACCCCCGTGCAGATAGACCTCCCAGCGCGGGGCGCCTCCGTCCCCGCCGCCTCGCACGCGCTTGGCGTCGATGGCGACGACGATGCACTGCGAACCGAACCGCCCGGCGCAGCGGCGAACGAGCTCGGGATCCTCGACGGCGGCCGTGTTCATCGTCACCTTATCCGCCCCGGCGGCGAGGATCGCGCGCACATCGTCGACGCTCCCCAGGCCGCCGCCGATCGTGAACGGGATGAAGACCTGCTCGGCGCAGCGCGCCGCGAGACCGGCGATGATCTCCCGGCGCTCGTGCGAGGCCGTGATGTCGAGAAAGACGATCTCGTCGGCGCCCTCGGCGTCGTAGAACGCGGCCAGCTCGACCGGGTCGCCGGCGTCGCGAAAGTCGACGAAGTTGACGCCCTTGACCACGCGCCCGTCGCGGACGTCGAGGCAGGGGATGACGCGTTTGAAGAGCATGGCCGTCCGGGCCGCCGTCAACGGCCGATCGCAGTCATGGCGTCGGCCAGCGTGAACGCCTTCTCGTAGAGCGCCCGCCCGACGATCACGCCCACGATGTTCGGGGCGCCGATCCGTGCCAGCCGTCGCAGATCGTCGAGCAGGGCGACGCCCCCCGAACAAACGAGCTCGAGCTTCGTCATCTCGGCGAGGTCGCGAAGGCCGATGAGATTCGGTCCCCCGAGCATGCCGTCACGGCTGGTGTCGGTGTAGACGACACGCTTGACCCCGTGCTGCTCAAGGATGCGCACGAACCTGACGGCGCTCATTTGCGTACGCTCCTGCCAGCCGTGGGTCGCGACCATGCCGTCGGTGCAGTCCATGCCCACCACGAGACGCTCGCCGAGCCAGTTGACGGCGTCGTCGAGCAGCTCGAGCGCGGTGATCGCCGCCGTGCCCATGACGACCCACTGCACGCCAAGCCCGGCGACGAGGGCGAGCGCCTTGTCGGAACGGATGCCGCCGCCGTACTGGACCGGGATGTCGACCGCCTTCACGATCTTCTCGAGGAGGTCGACGTTAACGAGCTCCCCGGTACGCGCCGCGTCGAGGTCGACCACATGCAGCGCCTCGGCGCCCTCGCCCTGCCAGTGGCGCGCCAACGTCACGGGGTCGTCGGAGAAGACGGTCACGTCGTCGAAGTCGCCGCGCCGCAAGCGCACGGCCTTGCCGCCCTGGATGTCGATGGCCGGGAACACGATCATCGGCGATCCTCCTGTGCGACGGTCACGAAGCTGGCAAGCAGCGCGAGCCCGATGGTCGAGCTCTTCTCAGGGTGGAACTGTACCGCCCAGACGTTGTCTCGCGCCACTGCCGCGACGACGGGACCGCCGAGATCGGTCGTCGCGGCGACCACGCTGAGGTCGGCCGGCAAGGCGGCGTACGAGTGGACGAAGTAGAAGGCGGCGGGGGCGGGCAGGCCGCAGGCCATGCCCGCCCCCGCCGCAGTCCACGCCACCTGGTTCCAGCCGATGTGGGGTACCTTGCAGTCGGTGACCAGGCGCTCGACCGTGCCGCCGAACACCCCGAGGCCTTGACAGCGACCGCCCTCCCCGCTGCTCTCGAACAGGAGTTGCATGCCGAGACAGACGCCGAGGAACGGCACGCCCGCATCGATGCGCCCGACGACGACGTCGCCGAGACCCGAAGCGTCGAGACGCGCGGCGGCGTCGCGGAAAGCGCCGACGCCCGGAAGGACGACGGCGTCCGCGCCTCTGACGGCGCCGGCCGCGTCGACGACGCGGACCGCGGCCCCGGCCCGTTCGAGCCCCTTGGCCACGCTGGCGAGATTGCCCATGCCGTAGTCGACCACGGCGACCGACGGCCGACGGCCGACGAGGCGCGGAGGGTTCGCGGGCACGGTCCTTCGGCTCAGAGCGTTCCCTTGGCTCAGAACAGGCCCTTGGCTCAGAGCGTTCCCTTGGTGGAGGGCACGGCGTCGTCCAGCCCGTGGCGCGCGCAGGCGTCCGCCAGCGCGCGCGCCACGCCCTTGAAGACGGCCTCGATGATGTGGTGTGTGTCGCTGCCCGCGAGCAGGCGCACATGCAGGGTCAGCGCCGCCTGCGTGGCCAGCGAGCGGAAGAAGTGCGGGGCGAGCCCCGCCTCGAACGCCCCCACGCGTACGCCGGCGAGCTGCAGGTCGTGGACGAAGAACGGGCGGCCCGACAAGTCGAGCGACACCATGGCCAGCGCCTCGTCCATGGGGAGAAGCGCGGAGCCGTACCGGCGGATGCCGCGCTTGTCGCCGAGCGCCTCGCGCAGCGCCTGGCCGAGGGCCAGCCCGACGTCCTCGACGGTGTGGTGGCCGTCGACGTCGAGGTCCCCGCTCGCCTTCAGCGTGAGGTCGAACCTCCCGTGGCGGGCGAAGAGCTCGAGCATGTGGTCGAAGAAGCCGATCCCGCTCGTCACCTCGGCGGCCCCCGAACCGTCCAGGTCGAGCGTCACGGCGACGTCAGTCTCGGTCGTCTTGCGGTGGACGTCTGCACGTCGTCTGGTCATGGCGACAGCCTCCTCGGGAGGTCGAGTTCTACCACAGGCTCACGCGCGACGAAAGACGGCGCGACGGGCGGCGTGCGGGACGCGCGGCGAAGGACGGCGCGACGGGCGGGCGACGAACGCGCCGCGCAGGACCCTGACGCCTGTCGCGCGCCGCGGTCCGGAGCGGGAGGATCCCGCGGCGCGCTCAGCGGTCCGTGACCAGC
>CAZTMO010000170.1:0-4724 GCA_964615105.1 uncultured Thermoleophilia bacterium | reverse complement strand
ACCTGCGCGCGACCTTCGTGAGCCGCGTGCCGCTCGGGCGCTATGCGCGGCCCGAAGAGATCGCCGAGGCAGTGCTCTTTCTCGCCGGCGACGACGCCTCGGGTATCACCGGGGCGATCCTCGTCGTCGACGGAGCGCTGCTCGCCGTGTAGCGCCCGCCGTCGCGAACCGGCGCGGCGAGAACGCGCGCGAAGCCGCGAACACGCGTGGTATGACGGGCGGCGGCGCGGCGCGCTGCCGGGCGACCGGCCGCGCCCCGCGCCTCGTCCACCGGCGCCGGCGGCCCTCAGTACTCGATGCCCTCGCGAGCCTCGACGCCGGCGTCGTAGTAGTGCTTGCGCGGCACCATCTCGGTCACGAGGTCGGCCGCCGCGAGGAGCTCCTCGGGAGCGCGGCGGCCGGTGATTACAAGCTCGACGTGCGAGGGCTTCTCGCGCAGCAGCGCCAGGACGTCGCTCAGCGCGACCAGCTCGAAGAACAGCGCCGTGACCAGCTCGTCGAGCACCACGACGTCGTGCGCCCCGCCCATGACCAAGTCGCGCGCGCGGGCGAAGCCCTCGCCGGCGGCGGCGAGGTCCTCGTCCGTCGCCTCGCCCTTGATGACCCAGTGGTCGAGGCCGCACTGCAGGACCTCGACACCGAGCCGCCGCAACATGACGATCTCGCCCCACGTGGGATCGGCCTTCATGAACTGGAGCACGGCGACGCGAAGGTCGTGACCCAGGGCGCGCAGGACGAGCCCCAGGGCGGCCGTCGTCTTGCCCTTGCCGTCCCCGGTGTAGACCTGGACGAGGCCCTCGCGCCCCGTGCTCTCGTCGCCCATCGTCAGCCGTACGGGTAGAAGCCGGCCCCGCTCTTGCGGCCCAGCTTGCCGGCGGCGATGTACTCGTCGAACAGCGGACTCGGCTTGTATTTCGGGTCGCCGAGGTCGCGCTCGAGCGTGGCCAGGATCGCCTGCGTCGTGTCGAGGCCGACGAGGTCGGCGAGGGCGAGGGGCCCCATGGGGAAGTTGGCCCCGAGCTTCATGCCGGTATCGATGTCCCCGGCGCTCGCGACGCCCTCGGAGAGCGCGTTCACGGCCTCATTGATCATCGGGAAGAGGATGCGGTTGACGACGAAGCCCGGCGAGTCCTTGACCGTGATCGGCGTCTTGCCGACGGTCTCGGCGAAGGCCCGCGCCGCCGCGACCGTCGAGTCGCTCGTCCCCCGGCCGCACACCACCTCGACGAGAGCCATCAGCGGCACCGGGTTGAAGAAATGGATGCCGACGAAGCGCTCCGGTGCGGCGACGAACTCCGCCAACATGGTCACCGACAGACTCGAAGTGTTGGTGGCGATGATCGCGTCCTTGCGCAGCGCGGCGGACACGCGCTGCAGAAGGTCCTTCTTCAGCTCGATCGACTCGGGCGCCGCCTCGATGAACAGATCGGCATCGGCGCCGGTCTCGACCGAGAGGCCGGTGGAGATGCGGGCGAGGGCCGCGTCGCGGTCCCCGGCTTCCATGCGACCTTTGTCGACCATTCTGCCGAGCCCCTTCTCGATGCCGGCCATGCCGCGGGCGACGAACTCGTCGGCGACGTCGATCATGACCACGTCCAGGCCGGCCTGGGCGGCGACCTGGACGATGCCGGCGCCCATCTGGCCGGCACCGGCGACGAGCAGTTTCCTGACGCTCACTTCTCCCTACCTTTCGCCTCTGGGTGCGGATGCTTTGCTGTGAGGTCCCGTTGCAGCAGTGTCCGGCGCGCCGCCGCGAGGGCGGCGTGTGTCATGTGCCGCGGGCCAGCCCCGTGGCGCCACGGGGACTCGCGCGGCGCGCAGGCCGACCGCAATGCTACTGCAGCGCCGTCCGTGAAGCACGAATCCCCCGACCCCCGAGCGACCGACGACCGCCCTCCTGCTATCATGTCCCAATGGACGCCGCCCCGAAGATCATCAGTTGTGAGGTCCTGCGCGACGAGATCGAGCGCGTGAACCCGGGTTACGAGATCGACTTCGTCGAGGGCGCACTGCACGACTACCCGGACAAGCTGCGCGCCCGGCTCCAAGAACGGATCGACGCCACGCCGGGCGACTGCCCCATCCTCCTCAGCTGCGCGCGCTGCAGCAACGGCACGGTCGGCCTGCGCGGCGGCGCCCACCGCCTTGTGGTGCCCGCCGCCGACGACTGCATCTCGATCCTGCTCGGGTCGCGCGCCCGCTACCTCGAGGAGCACGCGCGCCACCCCGGCACCTACTACTACACGCGCGGCTGGATCGACTACATCGAGGACCCCTATCAGGAGTACCTCCAGATGATCCCGAAGTACGGCGAGGAGAGGGCCGCCGAGCTCGAGCGCATGATCCTCGCCAACTACACGCGCGTCGCCGTGATCGACACGGGGACCTACGACCTCGAGAGCCTCAGGGAGTACCTCGAGACAGCGGCCGCGTTCTACGGCCTGCCCATCGAGTACCTGTCGGGGTCGCTGCGCTACCTCGAGAAGCTCGTCCACGGGCCGCACGACGACGAGTTCATCGTCGTCGAGCCCGAGGCGGAGCTCGAGGAGCGCCGTTTCTGGGCGCTGGCCACGACCTGAGCCGCGCTCAGGCCGACGGCGCGGCGTCTTCGGGCGCCGGCTTGGCCGCCTCGCCGACCATGTACGCGTAGTTCAACTGCATGGCGGCGAGCGTGCCGCGCAGGTCGCCGAGCTTGGCGGCGGCGCCCTCGCGTTCGAGCACGTCGAGAAGGGCGCGCAGCAACTCAATCGACAGCCGGGCGCCGCCGAGGTCGCGCAGTTCGCGCGTCTGCTCGGTCAGCCCGAGCTTCTGGTAGCCGACCGTCACCAGGCTGACCGCCATGTCCAGCGCGAGGTCCTCGACCTTCAGGCGGCGCAGGTCCTCGACCACGGCGCGGACGCGCTCCTCGTCTCCCTGCGCGGCGCTCGTCTGCACGTCACCCGGCTTCTCCTCGTCCGGCGGCGCGGACTCAGAGACAGCGTCACCCGATGGGCCCGCATCCTTGCGCGCATCCCCCGGCTCTGCCGCGCCGCTGCGCTCCTCGCCCTTTCGCGCCTCGCCGGCGCGCTCATCGCTCTGCACGTCGTCCATCGTCAACCCTCCGGACTCTCAGCGGCCAGGCCGAGCGACGTCGCCCGCGCGCGGGCGACGGTCTCGGCATAGACCTCTTCCAACGTCGCCCCAGCCTGATGCGCGCGGGCCTGCCGTTGCGCTCCGTTGCCCTCGCGCAGCAGACGCTCGACATCCGCGAGATGCGGGCCGATGCCGGCCGTGTCGGCGTACGGCGCAGCTCGCTCGACGAGCCGCCGGATCGCATCGACGGTGGTCTCTTCGCGCCGCGCGGCGAAGTCGACCATCTTGCCGTCGAGCCCGAAGCGGATCGCGCGCCAGAGGTTCTCCTCGATGTTGCGGCCCTTCTCAGGCACAGGCAACCTGCCTTCGTCGCAGGCGCGCGCGAGGTCGGCCGTCAGACCGACGGCGAGCGCCATCACGGCGAGCGCCTGCCACGGCTCGGTCTGCACGTCGCAGATGCGCACCTCGACAGTCCCGAAGCGATGATGCGGCCTCACCGACCACCACACCTGGGTGAACTCCTCGATGCAGTTCGTCTCGATGAGCATCTCGTAGAAAGCGCGGTGCTCCGCCCAGCTTCCGAACGCGTCGGGCACGCCGCAGCGGGGGAACATGCGCACGAACGTCTGCGTGCGCGCCGAGTGCAACTGCGTCCACACGCCCTCGATGAAGGGCGAGTTCGCCGAGAGCGCCAGAAGGTGCGGCAGGTACCCGCGCAGGCCGTCGCAGACGGCGACGGCGCGGTCCTTGCCGCGCACGCCGATGTGGACGTGCACGCTCCACGTGTTGTTGCGCCAGGCGACGTACTTGAGGCGCTCTTCGACGAGCCGATAGTGCGGCGTGTCGATGAGCTCCTGTTCGCGCCAGCTCGAGTACGGGTGCGTCCCGGTCGCGCCGAGGGCGAGACCGTGCGCCTCGGCCAGCCGGAACAGCTCGTCGCGGTTGACCAGGAGCTCGCGGGCGCCCTCGGCAAAGTGCGCGGTGCGCGGCGTGCGGACCTCGATCTCGGAGCGGATGAGCTCGCCGGAGATGCGCTCGGCCAGCCGCGGGCCGGCGGCGTCCCTCAGTTCCTCGAACCCCGGGGTCAGTTCCAGCGTCTCGGGCAGGAGGATCTGGAACTCCTCCTCGAGGCCTACGGTGAGATCCTCGGCGGCATCGAAGCGCGCCTCGACCTCTTCGAAGTACTGTGTGAGGTCAGTGCCCATGGGCGCCTACTGTACCGCACCGCTCGCGGACCCGAAGAGCGCAAAGGGGCGGCCGTTCGGGCCGCCCCGTAGCCGCCACACGTCCGCGACCGGTCACCCCGAGCCGACGAGCCCTTTGGCCGTGGCCACGGCCTCGATCGCGTCCTCGGAGTACCCGTCGGCGCCGATCTCGTCGGCCCAGGCGCGGGTCGTCGGCGCCCCGCCGATCATCACCTTGACCTGGTCGCGCAGGCCGGCGTCCTTGAGGGCCTCGATCGTCTTCTGCTGGTTGGGCATCGTCGTCGTCAGCAAGGCGCTGAGGAGGAGGAGGTCGGGCTTGAGCTCCTTGACCTTCGCGATGAAGGTCTCGACGGGCACGTCGCAGCCGACGTCGGTGACGGTGAAGCCGGCGGCGCTGAGCATCGAGCAGACGATGGTCTTGCCGATCTCGTGGATGTCGCCGGCCAC
>CAZTMO010000169.1:0-4736 GCA_964615105.1 uncultured Thermoleophilia bacterium | reverse complement strand
GAGCAGAACGCCATCATCCAGGCGGCCGTTCACGGCGTGCCGATCGACGGCGCGACGCTCTACTGCACGCACCAGCCCTGCATCCTCTGCGCGAAGATGCTCATCAACTGCGGGGTGCGAGAGATCCACTACCTCGAAGGCTACCCCGACGCGCTCTCTCTCGAGATGTTCGCCGAAGCGGCGGTCGAGGTCGTCAAGGAGGAGCTGCCATCGACGGGCTGATCAGCCTCTCGAGCCCGACGCGCACGGCTGTCCTCGGCTTCGTGTTCGCCGCCCTGATCGTCCTTGCGGCCACGCCGGTAATCGGCCGCGTCGCCCACGCCGCCGGCGCGGTCGACCACCCGACCGAGGAGCGGCGCATGCACACCCGGGCGACGCCGCTTCTCGGCGGCCTCGCCATCTATCTTGCCTGGCTGATCCCTGTGCTCCTTCTCGTGCATATCACCCGCCCGCTCTGGGGCGTGATCGCCGGAGCCACGATCGTGGTCGCCGTGGGGCTCTTCGACGACCTCTTCGAGCTCGAGCCCATCGTCAAGTTCACCGGGCAGCTCCTGGCGATCGGCGTCGCCGCGTACTTCGGTGTGCGCATCGGCAGGGTGGCGGTGCCGTTCGTCGGCGAGTTCCTGCGCTTTCCCGGCGCGCTCTCGGTCGTCGTCACGATCGTCTGGATGGCGGCGATCGTCAACATGGTCAACTTCATCGACGGCCTCGACGGGCTCGCCGCCGGCGTGTGCGGCATCGCCGCGGTGACGTTTAGCATCATCTCGATCTCGACGGGGTTCCCCGCCCTCGGCGTCCTCGCCGCCGTGCTGGCCGGCGGCACCTTCGCCTTTCTGCGCTTCAACTTCCACCCGGCGTCGATCTTCATGGGCGACTCCGGGTCGATGCTCCTCGGCTTCGTGCTCGGGGCGATCAGTGTGCAGAGCGTGATGAAGGGAACGGCGGCCGTCGCCCTTCTGCTGCCCCTGCTCGTCCTGGGGGTGCCGTTCATCGACCTGTTCCTCATCGTCTGGCGCCGCTGGCGGCGAGGCGTGCCGTTCTACGCCGCCGGCGCCGACCACGTACATCACGACCTCGTGCTGGTGCACGGGTTCTCACAGCGCAAGAGCGTGCTGTTGCTCTACGTCTGGTGTCTGCTGCTGAACGGACTCGCGATCGCCATGGAGCAGGACTCGACGTGGGCGACCGTCGCCCTGGGCGTGACTGCCGCTGTTTCCACGGCGTACATGGCGCGCCTGCTCAGCCGGTATCGCTCGGGACAGACGATGGGCGACGGCCCGAGCTCAGCGATGGACGGCGGGCCCGACTCGACCCGACCGGATCCGGAAGATGGGGGCGCGGCATGAGCTTCACGGGGTGTCGGCGGCTCAGGGTTTGCACTGCCCGCGCGTTGTCGCCCGTCGTCACGGCGGTTATAGTGTGACGCGGCCACGGGACAGAGCCGATGACGACCAGCGGCGGCCGTCTCCGTCGGGCGAGTCCGTCGCCTTCTTGATCCTCGGCGGCGTGGCCACCGGCGGCGGCGCCGGCGCCGGCCTCGACTGGGTGGTCGACAAGTTCCCGCTCTGCACCGTGATCGGCGTGTTCGTGGGGTTCGCGCTGGCGCTGTACGCGGTGTACCTTGAGACCAAGCCACGCTGAGGCTGACGAGGAGGACGGAGGCATGAGCAGACAGGCGATCGCTCCTGCGGCGCTCGCCGTCATGGCCGTCGTCTGCGCCGCGGTGGCCGCGGCGACGGGGTATCCCGTCTGGGCCGCGGCCGTCGGCGTGGGCCTCGCCGTCGCCTACTGGGGTCTCGAAGCCCTGGCGTGGCGACGTGCCCGGCGCGCTTCGTTCAACGGAGCCGTGGCCGTCGCCCTGGGCAGCATGGTGCTGCGCCTGGCCGCCGTCCTCGGCGGTCTGGTCGCGATCGGCCTGCTCGAGCGCGCCGCCTTCGCCACTGCGGCGCTGAGCTTCCTCGCGGGGTTCACCGTTTACACGGGGTTGCGGCTCTCCCTCTACACCGGCGAACACGCGGCGAGCCACGAGGTGCGCACGCCGTGAACCGCCGGCTGATCGCCGCCGTCTACCTCGTGTTCGGTCTCGTCGCCCTCGCGGCGCTGGCGATCCTCCCCGGCGGCGACAAGCAGGAGTTCGAGGTCGCCGCCGAGTTCGAGCTGCACCCCATCGTCAAGCTTCCCGCCCTCGGCCCCGTCGACCTCTCGGTCACCAAGGCCGTCGTCTACCTCTGGATCACCTTCGCCGTCATCTGTCTGTTCGCCCTGCTGATCAACCGAAGCATGAAGGCGGTGCCCGGGCGCTTCCAGTACGCCATGGAGACGCTGTACGAGCTCGCTCGTGCCGGTATCGTCGGCAGCGTCATGAAGAGCGGCCAAGCGACCTGGTTCCCGTACCTGGCGAGCGCCTTCTTCTTCGTTCTCACGGCGAATCTCGTGGGCCTCGTGCCGCTGCCGTTCGCCGAGCACTGGAGCCTGGGCTTCTACACCGCGACCGCGAATCTGTACGTGACGCTCACGCTCGCCTTCTGCACCTTCATCTTCACTCACTACGCCGGTCTGCGCCGCAACGGCCTGCATTACTTCGGCGGCTGGGCGCCGGCGAGCGCTCCCCCGGTGCTCCGGCAGCTGATCTGGGTCATCCACGCCGTCAGCGAGGTCTTCCGGCTCGTGTCGCTCTCGGTGCGACTCTTCGCCAACATGCTCGCCGGGCACGCGATCCTCGCCGTCTTCTTCGCCATGGCATTGATCTTCCAGAGCTACCTCGCCGCCGTAGTACTGCAGGGCGCGTCGGTGCTCATCTACCTGTTCGAGCTCTTCGTCGCCTTCATCCAGGCTTTCATCTTCGCCATCCTCTCCGGTGTGTACATCGGAGGAGCGCTGGACCAGGAGCACTGAGTGCTCGCCATCGTCACATCGGGAACCCGCATCGCACGTGTACCGTCAAGGAGGACATTGAATGGACGCTGAAGCCGCCAAAATGATCGGCGCTGGTATCGCCATGGGCGTAGGCGCCCTGGGCCCCGGTCTCGGTCTCGGCATGCTGCTGGGTAAGGCGTACGAGAGCATCGCCCGCCAGCCCGAGGTGTCGGGCGACATCCGCACCAACATGTTCATCGGTATCGGTGTCACCGAGGCCGTGGCGCTCTACGCGTTCGTCGTCGCTCTGATCCTCATCTTCGTCGCCTGAGCATGCGCCGGCGGGCGATCGAGAGGAGAGAGCGATGCTGAACGCCGAGTGGGGCTTGATTCCCTGGACGCTGATCACCTTCGGCCTGTCGGTGTTCGTGCTCTGGAAGTTCGCCTTCGGCCCGCTCCAGCGCGCGATCGACGAGCGTCGGGGCAGGATCCAGGAGAGCATGGACGCCGCGGAGCAGACTCGTGCCGAGGCGCAGCGCCTGCTCGACGAGTACAAGCAGACGCTCGCCGAGGTGCGCGGCGAGGCCGAGGAGATTCTGACGCGATCGCGTAACGCCGGGGAGTCGGCCAAGGCCGAGATCCTCGCGGAGTCTCGCGCCCAGGCCGAGCGCATGGTGGCCAAGGCCCATGAGCAGACCGAACGCGAGACGCGCGCCGCGCTGCAACAGCTCAAGGAGCAGGTGGCCGAGCTTACGCTGCTCGCCACGCGCAAGGTGGCGGCGAGCAGTCTCAGCGAGGCCGACCAGCGGCGCCTCATCGACGAGGCTCTGGCCGACCTCGACTTCGACCAGATCGAGACGGAGTCCAGGGGGTGAGCGAGGCCCAGGTCGCACGCGTCTACGCGCGGGCCCTCTTCGACGCCGCGCGCGACGCCGGCAGGATCGAGACGGTGCGCCGCGAGCTGGACGGCTTCGTCGCCGCGCTGGCGGCCTCCGCGTCTTTGCGCCACGTTCTCGCCGACCCGCAGGTCGGCGACGACGCCAAGCACCGCGTCCTCGTCGAGCTGACGCACGGCGCCGATCCGCTTGTCGCCAGCGCGCTGGTCCTCCTGCAGAAAAAGGGGCGGCTCGCCGTCGTCGCCGAGGTGCGCGACGAGCTCGAGGCGCTCGCCGCCGCCGAGGCCCAGGTCGTCAAAGTGGAGGTGACCTCAGCCATCGCGTTGGACGCCGACGCCGAGGAGCGGCTCGCCGCCAAGGTCGCCGCGGCGACGGGGCGGCGCGTCAAGCTGACGAAGCGCGTCGACGCCGGTGTGCTCGGCGGCCTCGTCGTCCGCGTCGGCGACGTGATCGTCGACGGCAGTCTGCGCTCGCGCCTCGCCCAGTTGCGCCAGCGTCTTGTCACGGCAGAAGTGAGAGGTGACGCGAAGTGAAGCTTCGCCCTGAAGAGATCGCCGCGGTCCTCAAGTCGCAGATCGAGGACTACGCGGCCGAGGTGGAGGTCGAAGAGGTCGGGACGGTGCTCGAGGTCGGCGACGGCATCGCGCGCATCTACGGGCTGCGCAACTGCATGGCCATGGAGATGCTCGAGCTTCCACACGGCGTGACCGGCCTCACCCTGAACCTCGAAGAGGACAACGTTGGCGCCGTGCTGCTGGGCGAGGACACGCTCATCAAGGAGGGCGACCTTGTCAAGCGTACCGGCCGCATCCTCCAGGTGCCGGTGGGCGAAGCCCTCGTCGGCCGCGTCGTGAACCCGCTCGGCGAGCCGCTCGACGACAAGGGCCCGGTCGAGACGACCGTCTTTCGCCCCGTCGAGTTCAAGGCCCCCGGCGTCGTCGATCGCCAACCCGTGAAGGAGCCGCTGCAGACCGGCATCAAGGC
>CAZTMO010000168.1:0-4788 GCA_964615105.1 uncultured Thermoleophilia bacterium | reverse complement strand
TCCTCAAGGGCCTGCGCGCCATCTCGGACTTCGAGTACGAGTTCGCCATGGCGCAGCTCAATAGGAGGTTGGCCCCCGACATCGAAACCGTCTTCATGATGGCTTCGCCCGAGCACAGCTTTCTGAGCTCGAGCGGCGTCAAGGAGATCGCCGCCTTCGGCGGCCCGGTCGACGACCTGGTGCCGCCGGTCGTGGCGCGCCGGCTGCGGGAGCTGTACCCCCAGCGCGCCTAGGCTACCCAAGGAGGGTTGCTGAGTATGGACGTCCTCGTTCTCATCGACAAGCTCGACGACTTGATCCACAACGCCCGGTCGGTCCCGCTCACCGACAGTGTGATGATCGACCGCGAGGAGATCTACGACCTCCTCGACCAGATGCGTTCGACCATCCCCGAGGAGATCAAGCAGGCGCGCTGGATCGTCAAGGAGCGGCAGGAGATGCTGGCCGAGGCGAAGCAGGAGGCCGAGCGCCTGCTCGGCGAGGCGCAGGAGCGCGCCGAGAACCTCGCCGCCGAGACCGAGGTCGTCCGCCTCGCCGAGAAGAACGCCCAGCAGATCATGGAGGACGCCCGCGACCAGGAGCGCCAGATCCGCCTGAGCGCCGAGGACTATGCCGACGGCGTGCTGAGCAGTCTCGAGACGAACCTCGACAAGTTCATCGCCGCCGTGCGTCGCGGTCGCGAGCGCCTCCAGGGGCGCGACGACGACGAGCTGGCGCCGTAAGGCCCAGTGGGGTCGCCCGTCGTCGTCTGGCCGGGAGTCACGTCCGTGCGCCGCTTCGATCTGCGCTCGCTGCGTTTTCACGACCAGAGCGAGACCTGGCGGGTCGTTCCCGTCGAGGTCGCGCCGTTCGTCTTCGGCGGCCTCGAATACGTCGTTCCGGGTGGCGCGGTCGAGCTCGAGTTGCGGGCGGCGCGGGTCGGCGATCGTCTCACGCTCACGGCGAGCCTCGAGACCGATCTCGAGGGCCCGTGCCAGCGCTGTCTTGAGCGCGCGCGTGTGAGCGTCGCGGCGCGCGGGCTCGACTACGTGCGCTGCGGCCGCTCGGAGGTCGGCGACGAGGAGACGGACGCCTACGCGACGGCGTATTTCGTCGATGTCGAGCGCTGGGCGCGCGATCTGATCGCCGATGCGCTGCCGGTGCAGCTTCTGTGTCGCGCCGATTGCGCCGGCCTGTGCCCGGTCTGCGGCGTCGACCTGAACGCCGACCCCGGCCATCGGCATGCGGGCTGAGGCGCGCCGCGTCGGCCACCTGTGCTAGAGTACTGCGTCCGGTCGAACTGAGGAGCACGTCCATGCCCGTCCCCAAGAAGAAGACCTCGCAGTCGAAGCGCGACAAGCGCCGCGCCCAGCAGAAGCTGGCCGTCGACACCGCGAGCGTCTGCCCGCAGTGCAAGAGCCCGAAGCTCCCGCACCGCGCCTGTCCCAAGTGCGGCACGTACAAGGGCCGCGAAGTGATCGTCCTCGAGGCCGAGTGACCCTCGCAAGGGGGTGAGCGATGCTCAAGTCCCTCTATGTAGCCTCGACCCAGGGCAGCGGCGGCAAGACCACCATCGCCGTGGGTCTGTGCCTTGCGCTTCGCCGTCGCGGCTGCGAGGTCGGCTACTTCAAGCCGGTCGGCTGCCTCGCGGCGCACAGTGCCGGCAGCGTGTTCGACGAGGACGCTGCGTTCGTCGCCCAGCTTCTGGCGCTCGAGGACGACCCGGCCGACATCTGTCCGGTCGTCCTCGACGAAGACGCCCTCCACGATGTCCTTACGGGATCCGAGGTCGACGCCATGAACCGCGTCGAGGCGGCGTACCGCCGCATCTCTGCCGGCAAGGACCTCGTCATCTGCGAGGGGCTCGGCGAGATCTGGCAGGGACGCTTTCTGCGCACCAGCGGCGCCGACGTCGTCCGTCACCTCGACCTGGCGACGCTGCTCGTGGCGAAGTTCGCCGGCGCCCGCCTGCTCGACGACATCATCTACGTCAAGGACGCGCTCAAGGAGTACCTCCAGGGCGTCATCTTCAACATGGTCCCCGAGACCCGTCTCGATCTCGTGCGCGACGAGTACACCGCCTTTCTCGCCAAGCACGGCGTGCCCAACTACGGCGTCCTGGCCTCGAACACCCGTCTCTCGGCGGTGTCGGTCGCCGAGATCGTCGCGGCGCTCGACGGCACCTACGTCTGCGGTGAGCAGCACGGCGAGCGCCTCGTCGAGACCTATCTCATCGGCGCGATGAGCCCGGAGCACGCCCTGCGCTACTTCCAGCTCACGCCCAACAAGGTCGTGATCGTCGGTGGCGACCGGGCCGAGATCATCCTCACCGCCCTCGACACGCCGACGGTGGCCGTGGTGCTCACCGGCAACTACGTGCCCAGCCCGGCCGTGCTCGAGCGCGCCGAAGAGGCCGACGTGCCGCTGATCTCGGTCGAGAGCGACACGGTCACGGCCGCCGACGGGTTGCGCCGCCTCTTCGGTCGCCTGCGCGTCAAGGAGCCGGCGAAGATCGACCTCATCGTCGATCTCATCGACGAGTGCGTCGATCTCGACCGGCTGGTCGCCGACCTCTCCTGAGGCGGCACCGCCCGTGAGCGACGCAGAAACCCGGCGCTACATCTCGCCGCACGAGGTCACGGCCGCGTGGAGCGCGGGGCCCTCGGACCGTCCTGTGCGCGTGGTCGTCGACGCGATGGGCGGTGACCACGCGCCGGAAGAGGTCGTGCAGGGCGGGCTCGCCGCGGCCGGCGAGCGCATCCGGGTCGTGCTCGTCGGCGACGAGGCGCGGGTGCGACGGCTCGTGCCGCCGGACGCGCGCCACATCGAGCTCGTCCACGCCCCCGACGTGATCGGCTTTCACGACGAGCCGGTGGCGGCGGCGCGCAAGAAGACGGGTTCTTCGCTCGTCGTCGGCATGAAGCTCGTGCATGAGGGCCGGGCCGACGCCTTCGTCAGCGCCGGCAACACCGGCGCTGTCGTGGCCGCGAGCCTGCTCTACGTGCACCGCATCCGCGGCGTCCAGCGGCCGGCGATCTGCTCGATCATGCCGGCCGTGCCCGCGCCGCTCGCCTGTCTCGACATCGGCGCCAACGCCGAGTGTCGCCCCGAGCACCTGCGGCAGTTCGCCCACATGGGCCAGGCTTTCGCCCGCGAGGTCATGGGCATCGCCGACCCGCAGGTCGGCCTCCTCTCGATCGGCGAGGAGGAGACCAAGGGCACGAGCGACGTCATCGAGGCGCACAGGCTCATCGCCGCCGATTCGCGCATCCGCTTCTACGGCAACGTCGAGGGTCGCGACGTCATGAACCGCAAGGTCGACGTCGTGGTCACCGACGGCTTCACCGGCAATGTGGCCCTCAAGACGATCGAGGGGACGGCCAAGGCGATCCTCATGGCCGTGCGCAAGGCGATCGACGCCAACGCGGCGACGAAGATCGCCGGCGCCGTGCTGCGCGGGGAGCTCTACCGCATCCGCGACGCCCTCGACCCGGAGGAGTTCGGCGGCGCCTTCCTCGTCGGCATGCAGGCGCCGGTGATCGTCGCCCACGGCAGCTCGTACGCGCGCGGCGTCGCCAACGCCGTGCGCCAGGCGGCGCGCGGCGTGGTCAGCGACTTGCTGCCGTCGATCGCCCGCGAGCTCGGCGCCGACGCGACCGGAGGGGCGATTCCGGCGCCGATGCCGCGCCGGCCCCCGTCCCCGGAACCTGAACGGTGGCGGACGGTTTCTCGCCGCGCGGCCATTCTGTAGACTGCGTCAAACCCACGGGAGGTCAGTGCATGACGCGTGAAGAGGTGTTCGCGCAGGTCAAGGCGATCCTCGTCGAGACCCTGAGCGTCGACGAAGACAAGGTCACGGAGGACGCGCGCTTCCAGGAGGACCTCGAGACCGACTCCCTCGACCTCGTCGAGCTGGTCATGACGATGGAAGAGAAGTTCGGCATCAAGATCCGCGACGAGGAGGCCGCCGAGATCAAGACCGTCGGCGACGCGGTCGACTTCGTCATCAAGGTCGCGGGCTGATAGCGGGGGGCTTTCTCCCGCTGGTGACGCCTGCATCGAACGCGACGGCGAGGGGAGGCCTCCCGTGAGGGGGGCGTCCTCTCGCCGCCCGAGTGAGCAGATGGGCGACCGATTGCTGGCCCTCGCCGAGCGTCTCGACGAGGCCGTCCTTCATCAGGTCTTCACGCACTCGTCGCTGGTCGTCGAGCGCAGCCGGTCGTATGAGCGGCTGGAGTTCCTTGGCGACAGCGTACTGAGCCTGTGCGTGACGACCGAGCTGTACCGCCGGTACCCTGGGTACGCCGAGGGCCACCTGGCGCGGCTGCGCGCGTACATCGTCAGCCGCGCCACCTGCGCCAAGGTGGCGGCGCGGCTCGACCTCGGCACGATGCTCCGTGAGCTCGCCGGCCGCGGCCACGACGACGGCGAGATCGCCGCCCTCATGGTCAACCAGAACGTGCTCGCCGACCTCACCGAGGCGCTCATCGGCGCCCTCTACGTCACCTTCGGATTCGAAGCCGTGCGCCCGGCGGTCGTCGCGGCCTTCAACGAGCACATCGAGTTCGCCCAGAGCAGCTACGTCGACCACAAGACCGAGCTGCAGGAGAGCCTCGCCAAGAGCGGCAGGTCGGTGGCCTACCGGGTCGTGGGCGTGACGGGACCGCCCCACGATCGGAAGTTCGAGATCGAGGCCGCGGTCGACGGCGAGGTCGTCGGCCACGGCGCCGGGCGCAGCAAGAAGCGCGCCGAACAGGAGGCCGCCGAGGAGGCGCTGCGCGAGCTGCAGGCGCGCGCCCGGCGCAAGGC
>CAZTMO010000167.1:0-4804 GCA_964615105.1 uncultured Thermoleophilia bacterium | reverse complement strand
ACGGCCGGGGCGACGCCGAGGTCGAGGACGTCGATGTCGACGTGGACGTAGGCGCGCGCGGCGCGAGAGGCGACGGCGGCGAGGGCGGCCGGCAGCCCGCTGGCACCGCTTTCTGCGTCGCCGCGCAGCGCCGCACAGGTGACGACGTGGACACCCTCGGCCGCGAAGCCCTCGACCTCGCCGGGGTCGAGATCGCGGCCGCCGACGTGAACGACGGCGCGCGGGTCGACGGCGCCCATCCGCTGCGCCCAGACGCCGGCGTGCGCGCGCCCGACGGCCATCGCCAGCGGCATCCCGTCGAGAAAGCCGCTGGGTGTCGTCTCGGGTGTGTTGAAGTCGCCGTGGGCGTCGAACCACACGACTGCCGTGTCGCCGGCGCCCAGCCCGGCGGTCATGCCGAGTCCCACGTTGTAGTTGCCGCCGGCGACAAGCGGGAGCGCGTCCATCGTCACCGCGGCGCTCACCTCGTCGGCCAAGGCCCGGTTGACCGCGGCGACGGCGCCGAGGTCGTCGGTGAACTGGCCCGGGCGCTCGACCCTGGCGACGGCGGTCTCGTGGCCGCGCGCCGCGAGCGCGGCCACGAGACCGCCGTCCAGGTACCTCCCGGGCCCGAGCGCCATCCCCTCGCCCTCGCGGCCGAGGTGGTAGGGCACGTTCAGGACGGTGATGCGCACAGGTCTTGTGCCGGCCCCGACTCGGCCGTCAACGTTCGGGGAGACGCTTCTCGAGCGCCATCATGTCGGGGCGTCCGGCATCGGGCCGCGCCGTGAAGTCGTGACGCCGGTAGAGGTGCAGCGAGCGTTCGTCATTGGCCGGCACGAACGCCGTGAGCCGCGTCTGCCCGCGACTGATTGCGAGTCCTTCCACCCATTCGAGCAGGTGGTTGGCGACCATCTGCGCTTCGAACGCGGGGTTCACGCAGAAGCAGCGCACCGTGATCTCGCCGGCCTCCTCGTCGAACGCCACCCAGCCGGCGACCTCGCCGCCCTGGGCCTCGGCGACGAACGCCTCGGCCCTGTCGAGCAGCTCGAGCAGCCGGCCGCGCTCGTAGCGCTCCGGGTGTCCGGCGCTTTCGGCGAGCGGCTGCAGGCACTCGTCGGCGAGGAGCAGGAGCATGGCGTGGTCGTCCTGTCTGGCCTCGCGGATCGTGACCTTGAGGTCTCCCATCGTCGTCCTCCCTCAGGTCGGGTACGAGCCGAGGATCGTGAGCCTGGGGAGCTTGCAGGCGAGGCACTTGAGCGTCTGCGCGGCACGGCTCTCTCCGGCGCGGCCCTCGAAATCGATGAAGAAAATGTAGTGCCCCAGCGCCTGTTTGGAGGGCCGGGATTCGACCTTGGTCAGGTTGATGTGCCGGTAGGCGAACTCGGAGAGGATCAGGAGCAGGCTGCCGGGCTCGTCCTGGTCGATCCCGCAGACGATGCTCGTCTTGTACGCCGCGTCCAGGTCCTGGGGCCCGGCCTCGCGGGCGAGAAAGACGAACCGCGTGCGGTTCTCGACCGAGTCCTCGATGTCGTCGCGCAGCACGGTGCACTCGTACATGTCGGCTGCCAGCCGCGTGCCGATGGCCGCCCAGGGACGGTCGACACGGCTCACCATGCGCACCGCCTCGGCCGTCGAGTTGGCCGCCTCGTGTTCGACTCGGGGCAAGTGCTCGTCGAGGAACGACCGGCACTGCCCGTACGCGTGGGGGTGGCTGATCACCTTGGTGATCCGCTTCAGCTCGAGTGGCCTGCGCGTGATGAGCTGGTGGCGCACCGGGTGCGTCACCTCGCGGACGATGCTGAGATCGTCGAAGTCCGAGCTGAGGAGGTCGAGCGTGAGCGCGACCGAGCCCTCGAGGGAGTTCTCTATGGGCACGAGGCCGAGGTCCGCGGTCCCCTCTCTGACGGCGCCGAGGACCTCGCGGATGGTGGGGTACGGGAACGGGTCGAGCTCACCGGCGGGCGGGTTGGCGAGGAGCGCCTCCTCCGTGAAGGTCCCCTCAGGGCCGAGAAAGGCCACTCGACCAGTCGCGCTCGTGTCAGTCATCAGCAGCCTCCTCTCGGTGGCGGGTGGCGGCCGGGCCGGCGGGGCCACGGTCGCTCGGGCCGAGGGTCGTCAGCGGCCGCGGGACCGCGGCTTCGACGGCTCGTTGTTCCTCGGGCGACAACTCCCGGTCGGGGACGCCGCGCTCGAGGTACTTGACGTAGAGGCGGGCGAAGTCGCGCGCCGCGATCGTCGTCACGACGAGCCCGGAGCGGTGGTTGTCGAGCAGCGCCATCGAGGCGCTCTGCTCGCCCCCGGTGTCACGGAAGGCGTCGTAGCGGACGATGGCCTGGTTCGTGAGCGCTTCATCGAGACGGCGGCCGTGCTCGTCGTACTCGCCGGTCAGGATCGCCACGGCCTCGCGCAGATTGCGTACGCCCGAGTCGAGGGTCTGGACGTGCTCGATGATGTCGCGCTCGTCGTGGCTGCCGAGGATCACGAGCTGGGCGCGCCGGAGCTTGCGCAGGGCGCGCCCCTGCACGGCGAGCAGGACGGCGAGCACGACGCTGGCGGCGAGCGCGGCGGTCGCCAGATACGGGGCGATGTCGTGCAGCGTCTCTCTCACGACGCTACTGGAGCTTGAGGAGGAACTGGTAGGTCGCCGAGTTGTTGGTGACCGTCTGCTCCTTCGGGACCGGCCCGACCTTGACGTGCAGCGTGCTGGTACGGGTGATCGCGGTGTTGGGGATCACGAAGCCCTCGACGGCGATGCTCGCCTTCTTGCCGGCCGAGATCGCGGGGATCGTCGCCGTCTGCTTGAGCTTGTCGCCACCGGGCAGGACGAGGACGATCTCTACGGGGACGTCGGCCTCGGCCGACGTGCCCTGGTTCTCGACGGTCACCTCGAACGACAGGTCGGCCGACGCCGGGATCGGCACGCTCTTGTCGCGCACCAGCGCCGTGCCGGAGGGCTGCGCCGTCACGCCGTCGAGGGCGACGCCGTGCGTGCCGCCGAGCTTCGCCGACCCGCCCAGCGCCTCGAGCATCGCGGCGACGTTCGCCGCCGACAGGATGTCGGCCTTGAGAAAGTAGGTGGACGTCGGGACCTTGACGCCCTGGACACCCTCGTCCTTCATCACCCGGCGTGCCGGCCCGTAGAAAAGCGCCTGGTAGTAGGCGTCGGGCCCGCTCAGGTAGCCCGACAGTGCGGTGATCGACGCCGGCTTGACGCCCTTCTTCTCGTTGAGTGCGGCGACGATCGCCTTGCGGAACAGGTCGAGGCCCCGCGCCCGCACTCTCATGCCCGTGGCCAGGACCTCGGCCTCGGCGGCGAGGGTGTCGGGGTGATCGAGACGGGCGGCGCGGGTCGCGATCTCGTCCTGGGCGGAGACCAGTTTGGCGAGCGCCGCGACGAGCTCGGCGCCGCCCGCCTGCTTGCCCGGGTCGGCGACGATCTTGCCGAGGTCCTTGCCGATCTTCGCCGAGTCGTCGATCGCCGTGCCCACGGCGCTCATGAAGTCGCGGTACGACTGGACCTTGCGGTCGTGCTGGCAACTGCGCACCCACCAGGCGAGCGCGAGGACGACGAGGAAGAAGGCGACGCCGGCGATGGCGAGGCGGAGGATGCGATTGCGGCGCCGGTTCGACGGGCGGCGAGGTCGCGGTGCGCGGGGGAGCTCCTGGGCGTCCGCGTCGTCGTCGAAGAAGTCCACGCAGCGAACCCCCCTCCTGAGGCTGATGGTGGGCGAGGCGGGACTTGAACCCGCATGCACGTACGTGCACTAGACCCTGAACCTAGCGCGTCTGCCAATTCCGCCACTCGCCCAGCGGCCGGTACAGGGAGTGGATTGTACCATACCGAATACTCAGCCACGACGACCTCGGGGCGCCGTCCCGAGGCTGGAACGGACGACCCGATATGCCTGCTACAGCACGCAACGCGACCCCTCTCGACCTCGCCTGGCGCGAGCGTTACGAGGTGCGCGAGCACCTCGGCAGCGGCGGCTTCGCCGAGGTCTTCGCGGCGTTCGACCGGCGCACCGGCGAGCGCGTCGCGCTCAAGGTCATCCGCGAGGGCAGGGGCATGGGGGCGCGCGTGGTGCGCGAGATCGAGGCGGCCACCGCGCTCTCGCACCCGAGCATCGTCGCTCTCCACGACTACTTCAGCGACGGCGCGCGCAGCTACCTCGTGTGGGAGCTCGTCGTAGGGCACTCGCTGGCCGAGCTCGCCGGTCAGTTGAGCGACGCCGACGTGGCGGCCATCGGCGCGGAGCTCCTGGACGCCTTGGGCTACGCGCACGAGGAGCGCATCGTGCACCGCGACGTGAAGCCCCAGAACGTCATGGTGGACGAGAGGGGCCGCGTCAAGGTCATGGACTTCGGCATCGCCCTGATGATCGACGCCGACACGCTGACCGCCGAGGGCGACATGATCGGCACCCTGGCGTACATGTCGCCCGAGCAGGCGGCCGGGCGTCGCGCCGGACCGCCCAGCGACGTCTACTCCGCCGGCATCGTGCTCTACGAGCTGCTCGCCGGCGAGAACCCGCTGCGCGGCGGCAGCGCGGCCGAGACGCTGTCGAACGTCGCCGCGCACCGGTTGCCGGCGCTCGCCACGCTGCGCCCCGACCTGGCGGAAGAGCTCACGGAGCTGATCGACGACGCCTGTCGGGCGCGGCCGGACGAGCGTCCCGACGCCGGCGCGCTCAGCGACGCCCTGCGCGAGACGCTCGAGAGCGGCGCCCTCGGCGCCAGCGGGCTCCGTCGCGCGCAGCGGCTCGTGCGTCCGCTGGGACGCGCCGCCGGCCCCTGACCACGCCGTGTCAGCCGAGCAGACGCT
>CAZTMO010000166.1:0-4812 GCA_964615105.1 uncultured Thermoleophilia bacterium | reverse complement strand
CGAGGGCTCGCTGCCAGGCAGCGAGCGACGCCCGGGCGGCGGCCGACGCCGGCGCACCGCGCGCCGCGCGTGTCTTTCGTTCGCCCTCGCGGCGGTGCTCGGCACGGTCGCGTTCCTTCTGCCCGCCGTCGCACTGGCGAAAAGCTACTCCGTCACCGATGTCGAGATCCGTTGCAGCATCAAGCCGGACGGCACGCTCGTCGTACAGGAACAGCGGACCTTCGCGTTCAGCGGCGACTACACCTTCGTCTACTGGGAGCTCGACAAGGCCGACAGCCAGGGGATCGAGGTGATCGGCGCCAGCGGGCCGCAGGGCGCCTACCGGCCGACCGATCGTCCCGAGGATCGCCCGCCCGGCACCTACTCCGTGATCGATCAGGGCGACAAGGTCCGGATCGAACTCTTCTTCAGGGAGTCCGACACGTCGGCGCGGTTCGCCATCGAGTATCGCGCCCTCGGCGCCGCGAAGCGCTGGGACGACACCGGCGAGCTCTACTGGAAGCTGATCGGCGACGGCTGGGAGGTCGGGGCCAAGCACGTGCGCGCGACGGTCGCGCCGCCGAGCGGCGTGACCGGCGACGAGGTCCGCGCCTGGGCGCACGGGCCGCTGTGGGGCAACGTGTCGATCCAGCCCGACGGCGTCGTCCTCCTGGAGGCCGACGACCTGCCCGCCTCCACGTTCGTCGAGGTGCGCATGCTGTTCCCGCGCGCTGCGATACCGGGCGCGCCGCGCGCGCAGGGCGCGCGGGTCGACGAGGTGCTGGGCGAGGAGCAGAAGCTCGCCGACGAGGCCAACGCCGCGCGCGCGGCCGCGCGCTGGAAGCGCCGCGCGGCGATCGCGCTCGGCGCCGTCCTGCCGCTCGCCGCTCTCACCCTCGTCGTGTTCCTCTTCTTCAGGTACGGGCGCGAGTATCGCACGCAGTTCCAAGGGCCGTACTTCCGCGACCTGCCAAACCCGGACCTCGCGCCGGCTCTCGCCGGGACGCTCATGCGCTGGGGGACGGTCAAGGACGACGATGCCGTCGCCACGCTGCTCGACCTCGCCAATCGCGGGATCGTCACGATCAGCCCCGTCGAGGAGCAGAAGGGCGGGCTCTTCCGCGCAAAGACGAAGCGCACCTACAGCCTGACCCTTCAGCGTGACAAGCTCGAAGGGCTCCGCAAGCTCGAGCTCAAGCTCGTCGACTTTCTCTTCAACGACGCCATGGAGAGCGACTCGTTCACGATCGAGGAGCTTCGCGACGCCGCCAAGAAGGAACCGAAGAGCTTCAACGCGGGGTGGGAAGGCTGGCGCTCGCATGTCGCGGGCGCGGCGAAGGGCATGGGCTTCGTCGAGAAGCAAGGGTCGCTGGCCATGAGCGGTGCGCTTCTCACAGGGATGCTGTCAATAATCGGCGGGTTCGCGCTCTGGGAGTGGGGGGCGACGGCCTGGCCGCTGCTCGGCGTCCCGGCCGGCGCCGTCATGCTCGCGATCTCGCCGCTCATGCGCCGCCGCACACCCGCAGCCGGTGAGCTCTACGCGAAGTACAAGGCCCTGAAGAAGTACCTCGAGGACTTCGGCCGTCTCGACGAGAAGCCGCCCGACGCGGTCGTGCTCTGGGAGCACTTCCTCGTGCTGGCCGTGGTGTTCGGCATCGCCGACAAGGTCATGGCGAACATGAAGGTCAAGATCCCTGAGGTGATGCAGGACCCCGGCTTCACGACTATGTCCTTCATGGCGGGCTCGATGCACGGTGGCGGGGGGAGCCCGCTGAGCGCCCTGAGCAGCGGCTTCTCGTCGGCGGTCGCGGCCAGCGCCCCCAGCTCGGGATCGGGCGGCGGCGGCGGTTTCTCCGGAGGCGGCGGAGGTGGAGGCGGCGGCGGAGGTGGAGGCGCCGGCTGAGCTGCGCCCTCCGGCTCAGCTTCGCCGGCCGGTCCTGGGTCTCCCCCACCCCCGTGCGGTTTGCCTCCTCGTGCCCCCGGGAAGGACGTCGGCTGACGTGAGCGACCGTCGCCCCCGGCCCCGGAAGGCATGGGGATGTGAGGAGGGAATCGCCATGGCGCGCCACGCCCCGCTGAAGTTCAGTCAAAAACTCGAGCGCGTCGCGCTCGCCGTGGGCGTCGCCCGCGGCGAGGACCGACGTCACTTCGACCTCGATACTGAAGTCGAACCTGGCGTTCGCCTCGTACGCAGCGAACTCGGGGGCACGCCGGTCGTCCTCTCGCACTGGAGCTACCCGACCGACATCGCCGCGATCTGCGGCGACGCCGCCTTTCCGGCGACGGCCGCTCTGCTGGCCGTCGACCGCGACCAGGCGCTCGAGTTGATCGCCGAAGGCAACACCGTCGACCTCGGGCAGTTCACGCGGAGCGAGACCTATCCGGGCATCTACTACGCGCTCCTCGACTTCTCGAGCAAGCGCCAGATCCACGCGGTGCTCCATCGGCTGGTGCCGGCCCTGACGCCGCACACGGCCGTCGCCTGACACCGGACTGGTGGCTATCATCCGAAAGGAGACCCCAAGCCATGGAACACCCCTTCCTCAACACCCCTCCCGGGCCCGAAGACAAGGGTGCGATGACCGCCGAGAACCTCAGGGCGGCGCTGGCCGGCGAGAGCCAAGCCTCGCAGAAGTACCTCGCCTTCGCCGACGTCGCCGACGACGAGGGCTATCCGAACGTGGCGCGCCTCTTCCGCGCCGTCGCCTTCGCCGAGAGCACGCATGCCCGCAACCACCTCAGCGTGCTCGGCATGATCGGGAGCACCACCGACAACCTCAAGGCGGCGTGGGGCGGCGAGACGTTCGAGATCGACGAGATGTATCCTGCCTATGACGCCGTGGCAGAGCTGCAGGGCAACAAGTCGGCGCGCACCACGATCCGCTACGCGCTCAAGGCGGAGATGGACCACCAGCGGATCTATGACACGACGCTCAAGGGGGTCGCCGGCAAGAAGGACCTCGACGCGACGCCGGTGCGGGTCTGCCCCGTCTGCGGCCACACCGTGATCGGCGACGCGCCGGACGAGTGCCCGCAGTGCGGCACCGCCGGCGGGCACTTCAAGCAGTTCTGAGTTCGACGGACGCGGCAGACGGCAGAGGCTGCGCCGAACGGGGGGACCCGCCGACCATGGCCGGGTCCCCCCGTTCCGTCACTCCCTCGCGTCGACCAGGCCGATGCCCTCGATGAAGTCGGCGCTGGTGGCGAAGTCCCAGGCCCTGCCGCCGTCGCGGGAGATGAGGAGCATGCGGTGGCGGTAGCGATGAGCGTCCCGCTTGGCGAGCGGCCAATCGTGGGGATGGAAGCAGCTGAGCATGAGGTAAAGACGCCCCGCGCGGTCTACGGAGAGCTTCTGGTAGTACTGCACGTATCCGGCGCGATCGCGGCGAAAGACCAGCCGCTTCGCCTCGCCCCATGTGCCATCCGCGGCCCGCACCACACAACTGAGGGCGTCGTAGGAGCGTCCGCCGAAGACGCGATCGACGCCGCGGCGTCGCTGTCGGAAGACGATCACGAGACGGTCGTCCGGCAGGCAGGCGAGCGAGAGGTAGGTCTGGCGTGTCGCTCCCGGCGGTTTTTCGCCGCTCCGCACGTAGCCGCCGGTCATGACTCCCTCTGGCTTGCTCCAGGCGCGCCCGTTCAGCGGTTCGAGACTGCGCATGTACTGGAACGCCGAGTTGTGCGCGCCGGTGAGCACGTGGAGGTAGCCGCCGCCGTCACGGACGATGCCGGGCGTGGTATGAGCGTCGTTGCGCGGTCGCGCGTGGGCCAACAACCGGCGTTGCGTGATGGCGCCGTCGGCGCAGTCGAAGGCGGCGAAGCAGGTGGGGGTACCCGGGTCGTGCGCTCCCGATACCTCGATCCAGACCAGGAACGAGCGGTCCCCCGAGCTGACCGCGAACGATGACCCGCCGGCCGCCGAACGGCAGCGTCGCGAGTCTGCGGATCCTGCATCCGTCGACGGAGTAGAGCAGCAAGTTGCGGCGGGTGTCGTTCGCCAGGCTGATGTCGAGCAGTGTGTACGCTCGTCCCAGGTCGTCGAACTCGATTCGTTCGCCCACGAACCCGCCGGCGTGCACGGTCTCGAGCCTCGCAGGAGGCGTGGGCGAAGAAGCAGGGGGTCCACAACCTGCTCGGCAGCCGGCGCTTCAGCCGCTACGGAGCGGTCACGTGGAACTCGTACGACGCGCGCCGCGCCGCCGGAGTCACCCTGCAGCGTGTTCTGGACACCTACCTCGACGCCGACACCCTCGCCGAGCCCGAACGAGTCCGCGTCGGGCGAACCGCCGCCGTCCGGATCGCCGCTGTAGACGCGGCACGAGGGCCAGGCCCGCGAAGGGCCGTCGGGATAGGCCGGACCGCCGGCGCACGTTTGATAGACTGCCGGCGTCAGGCAGCCGGACACCGTCCGGGCACGTCAGGAGGTCCTCCAGGTGGGCTACGCATTCGGCGTCGGCCGCGAAGCGCCGGCCTTCGTCCTCTCCGCCGCCGACGGCAGCGAGATCAACCTCAGGCAATACCGTGGCGACTGGTTCCCGGTGCTCGTCTTCATGCCCGCTTCGACGCCCGACGTCCTGCGGCGCCTTGAGGCGCTCAGCAAGGCCGCCGACTCCCTGTGGGGCCTTCGCGGCCAGGTGATCGTCCTCAGCGATGCGGACCGCGAGCAGTTGCGGCAGTGGATGACCGAGGCTCCCGGGATCGCCGTCCCGCTGCTCGCCGACGACGGCGCGGTGGCCAGGGCGTACGGAGCGCAGGCGCCGAGCGGCGCCCTCGAGCCGCGCACGGTGATCGTCGACCGCGCCGGCAAGGTCGTCTGGATGGCCGAGGGCGGCG
>CAZTMO010000165.1:0-4869 GCA_964615105.1 uncultured Thermoleophilia bacterium | reverse complement strand
TGTCGGGGTGATACTGCCGCGCCAACTTGCGGAAGGCCTTCTTGATCTCGTCCTGCGAAGCCGTCCTGGCGACGCCGAGTGTCTGATAGAAGTCGCCCATCACCTACCTCGCGACGATCACCTTGGCGGGGCGTAGCAGGCGGCCGTGGAGCAGGTAGCCGCGCTCCATGACCTGGAGCACCACGCCCTCGTCGTGGTCGTCGGAGGCCTGTGTCATGACTGCCTCGTGCACGGTCGGGTCGAAGGGGTCACCCACCGCGGTGGGCACCTCGGCCAGCCCATGCGCGGCGAGGGCGTCGTTGAGCTGGCCGGCGACCAGCTGCAGGCCGGCGACCAACTGACCCTCCTCGTGCTTTGCCGCGGCGTCGAGGGCGCGGCCCATGTTGTCCACGACCGGCAGCAGAGACTGGACGACGTCCTCGCCGGCGCGCAGGCGCTGCTCGTCGCTTTCGCGACGCACGCGCTTGCGGTAGTTGTCGAACTCGGCCTGCAGGCGCCGCAGGTGGTCGAGGTACTCGTCACGCTCGGCGGTGAGGCGGGCGAGCTCGCCCTCGGCGCGCGACACGGCCTCGTCTTCGGGATCCTGCCTCACCGGCTCGGCCTCGACCTCGTCGACCTCGACGGTCTCAGCGGCGTCTGCGGGCGCCGTGCGCGCGCCGCGCCGCCGTCTGGGCTCGTCGTGCCTGTGCTTCTTGTCGGTCATGTCGTCGTTTTTCTCCGGGGACGGGGATGGAGCGGCGGCGGGGCCGGCACGCCGGTCCCGCCGCCGCGACTCACTTGTCGGTCTGGCCGGCGTCGGCCTTCTTCGCCTCGACCGTCTTCTTGGCCTTGACCTCGATGCGCTTCGGCTTCTCCTCCTCGGTCTTCGGTACGCTGACCGTGAGGATGCCGTCGTCGTACGACGCGCCGATCTCGTCGGTCCTGACGCCCTGCGGGAGGGCGAGACTGCGCTGGAACGAGCCGAAACGACGTTCGACGCGGTAATACCGCTCTTCGTCGACCTTTTCCTCGAACCGGCGCTCGCCCTTGATGGTGAGGACGTTGTCCTCGACTTCGATCTGGATGTCGTCGGGGTCCATGCCCGCGAGCTCGGCCTTGAGCACGACGGCGTCCTTCGTGTCGAAGACGTCGACCGCGGGCAGCCAGCTCTCCTGACGTCCGCCCCAAACCTGGTCGACCAGCCGGTTGAGCTGGTTCTGGACCTGGGTCATCTCGCGGAACGGGTCCCACCTGATGATCGCCATGGTTGACACCTCCTCTGGTATCTCGTTTCCCGGGCCGGCCCGCCTGGCGAGCGGGCCGGCCGTTCGTTCGCGAGGGTCACTTGCCCTCGTCCTCGTCGATGACCTCGTAGTCGCCCTCCTCGACGTTCTCGTCCGCCGACGACGCACCCGAGCCGTCGCCGCCACTCGAGGCCTGCTGCTGCTGCGCCTGCTGGTAGACGGCCTCGGCGAGCTTGTGCGAGGCCTGCATGAGGGCGTCCGTCTTGGCCTTGATGCTGTCGACGTCGTCGCCGTCGAGCGCCTTCTTGAGCTCGTTCGCGGCGGCCTCGATCTCCTGCTTCGTCGAGGCGTCGACCTTGTCGCCCATGTCGCGCAGCGACTTCTCGGTCGAGTACACGAGGTTCTCGGCGCTGTTCTTGACGTCGGCGACCTCGCGCGCCTTGCGGTCCTCTTCGGCGTGCGACTCGGCGTCCTTCATCATGCGCTCGATGTCCTGCTCGCTGAGGCCGCTGGACGCGGTGATGGTGATCTTCTGCTCGTTGCCGGTGCCGAGGTCCTTGGCGCTGACGTGCACGATGCCGTTGGCGTCGATGTCGAAGGTGACCTCGATCTGCGGTATGCCGCGCGGCGCCGGCGGGATGCCGACGAGCTGGAACTTGCCCAGCGTCTTGTTGAAGCGCGCCATCTCGCGCTCGCCCTGGAGGACGTGGATCTCGACGCTCGTCTGGTTGTCCTCGGCAGTCGAGAAGATCTCGCTCTTTTTGGTCGGGATCGTCGTGTTGCGCTCGATCAGCGTGGTGAACACGCCGCCCTTGGTCTCGATGCCCAGGCTCAGCGGAGTGACGTCGAGCAGCAGCACGTCCTTGACCTCGCCGGCCAGCACGCCGCCCTGGATGGCGGCGCCGACGGCCACGACCTCGTCCGGGTTGACGCCCTTGTGCGGATCCTTGCCGACGAGCTGCTTGACGCGCTCCTGGACAGCGGGGACGCGCGTCATGCCGCCGACGAGGATGACGTGGTCGATCTGGTCGGCGCGCAGGTTCGCGTCCTTCATCGCCCGCTCGACCGGACCGACGATGCGCTCGAGCAGGTCATGCGTGAGCTCGTCGAACTTGGCCCGGGTCAGCGTGAGGTCGAGGTGCTTGGGGCCGTTCTCGTCGGCCGTGATGAACGGCAGGTTGATGTTCGTGCTGGTCGTGGTCGAGAGCTCGATCTTCGCCTTCTCGGCGGCCTCGTAGAGGCGCTGCAGGGCCATCTTGTCTTTGCTCAGGTCGATGCCCTGGCTCTGCTTGAACTCGGCCACCATCCAGTCGACGACCGCCTTGTCGAAGTTGTCGCCGCCGAGGTGCGTGTCGCCGTTCGTCGACTTGACCTCGAAGACGCCGTCGCCGATGTCGAGGATGGAGACGTCGAACGTGCCGCCGCCGAGGTCGAAGACGAGGATCGTCTGGTCGTTCTCCTTGTCGAGGCCGTAGGCGAGCGCCGCCGCGGTCGGCTCGTTGATGATGCGCTTGACCTCGAACCCGGCGATCTTGCCGGCGTCCTTCGTCGCCTGCCGCTGCGAGTCGTTGAAGTAGGCGGGTACCGTGACGACCGCCTCGGAGACCTTCTCGCCGAGGTAGTCCTCGGCGTCACGCTTGAGCTTCTGCAGGACCATGGCCGCGATCTCCGGCGGCGTGTAGTCCTTGCCGCCGATCTCCACCGAGGCGTCGCCGTTGGCCGCCGCCTGCACGTGATACGGGACGATGGTCATCTCTTCGGAGACGTCGCCGTACTTGCGCCCCATGAACCGCTTGATCGAGAAGACCGTGTTCTCGGGGTTGGTCACGGCCTGACGACGGGCGACGCTGCCGACCAGGCGCTCGTTGCTCTTCGAGAAGGCCACCACCGACGGCGTCGTGCGGCCGCCCTCCGAGTTGGGGATGACGGTCGGCTCGCCGCCCTCGAGGACGGCCATGCAACTGTTGGTCGTCCCCAGGTCGATGCCGAGTACCTTGCCCATCTGCGTTCCTCCTTGCCCGTGCAGGACCACAGTCCACACAGTCCGAGTCAATAAATCTAAGCGGGATTATATCAGCTTTATGACCGCGGAGCAAGCGCGCCAAACCCCGCCGGCACCCGGGCGCCGGCACAGCCGGTCGCACACGACGGCAGGCGTCCCAGACGCGACGGCGGGCGTCCCGGACCCGCCGTAAGGGCAGGCCCGGGCCGCCCGCCGTCGAATCCTTGACGCGAACCTCGAGGCGAGCATGGCGACGAGTGACCCGGACTGCAGACCCGGCCGTATCTTCGTACCCCGGTGGGTACAGCTCGCCATGCTGCCCGCGCTCGTTCTGATCGCGCGGTTCGCCCTCGGCGCGCTCGAGCAGGTCGTCTTCATCTTCCTGGTCGCGGCCTTCATCGCCATGGTGCTGAACCCGCTCGTCCGCTTGCTTGAGCGCGCCCGCGTGCCGCGCTTTCTCGGGGTGGCGTTTGTTTACGTCCTGTTCGTCGCCGTCCTCGCCGCCATCGTCGTGCTCGTGTGGTCGCCGTTCGTCGAGCAGATGAACAACCTGGTCGACGCCGTCCCGACGAGCGCCGACGAAGCGCGGTCCGGCATCCAGCGACTCCAGACGCTGTCGGACCGCTACGGCCTCGGCCTCGACGTCGATCAGGAGATCCGCGACCTCGCGGCGGCGGTCTCCGACCGCATCCCGGCCGCCAGCCGCGACGTCCTCGGCGTCGGGGCCCAGATCGTCCGCCAGGTCACGATCGCGATCATCGTCATCGTCGTCTCGATCTACATGCTCCTCGACGCGCGGCGCATCGGCCGTTTCTTCGCCGGCCACTTCCCCACCCGCAGCACGGCCGACGGCGAGGAATACGTGCGCCGCACCCAAGGCGCGGTCGTCGACTACATCAAGGCCCAGCTCCTTCTCTCGCTCATCCTCGGCGCCAGCGTCGCGGTGGGCATGTGGCTGTTGAGCGTCGCCGGCGTCTTTCCCAACGGCGGCAAGTACGCGCTCTTCTTCGGCGTCTGGGCCGGCGTCATGGAGGCGCTCCCTTACCTCGGCCCGGTGCTGGCCGCCATCCCGCCGACGATCGCCGCGCTGTTCGAGTCACCCACGGCGGCCCTCTGGGTCATCCTCGTGTTCGTGTTCATCCAGGAGGTCGAGGGCCACATCCTCGTGCCGGTGATCATGGGCGGCCGCTTTCGCGTGCACCCGCTGATCGTCATCTTCGCGATCCTCGCCGGCGGCCAGATCCACGGCATCACCGGGATGCTGCTGGCGATCCCGCTGATCCCGTTGGTCAAGGAGACCGTCGTCTTCTTGCGCCCGCGCCTGACCTTCGAGCGCTGGTGCGTCGCCGTGAGGGGCGCCGTCGACGACGCCGCCGGCGCGGAGCCCGGCGGCTCGCCCCCCGGCCGCGCGCCGGCCTCCTCCACCGGCGACTGACGCACCCGTTCGCAGCGCCACACGCCGACCCCGCGGCAAGGACCGGGGCTAATGATTGCCTTGCCACTCCGAATCCGGTATATCTACAGCGCCGCTACATACCCGCGAGGGTTTGCGCGGCAAGGTCAAGCTATGGGACTTGGGACCAGACGACACGCGGCCGGTGCGCCGGCGGGGCGGTCGGACGCCACGAGGCGCGCCGGCCGTCG
>CAZTMO010000164.1:0-4890 GCA_964615105.1 uncultured Thermoleophilia bacterium | reverse complement strand
TCCCCGACCAGAGCGTCATGGGCGGGCCGCCGCAGACCGGCGTCATCCACCTCTTTCAGCGCAACCTCGAGCGCGAGACACGCGACGAGGAGGAGCTCGCCGACGAGATCCGCATCACCGTCCTGCACGAGAGCGCGCACTACTTCGGCTACGACGAGGACGACCTGGAGCGCCTCGGGCTCGACTGACGCGCGGCGCCGGGCTACTCGAGCGTGCGAATGCCGCTGAGCGGCCAGTAGACGACCATCGCCTTACCGATGATCGCCCGCCGCGGGACTGGGCCCCAGAACCGGCTGTCGAAGCTGTCGGTGCGGTTGTCGCCGAGGACGTAGTAGTAACCGTCAGGCACCGTGTACGGCGCGTTCAGCGACCAGGGCGTCGTGGGGCCGCCGGGGCCCGGCTGCGTCGACTCGGTCCGGCCGCCCTCACGCCGCACGAAGCCTTCGTCACCGACGTCCCCGTTCACCATCAGGTGTCCGTCCTCGACCGACAGGACGTCGCCGGGAAGGCCAACGACGCGCTTGAGCAGGACTTGCCGCTCGACCGCCTCCCCACCCTTGAAGACGATGATGTCGCCACGCTTGATGTCGCGATGCCCGTACAGGATGCGGTCGATGATGACGCGGTCGCCGGCCTTGACCGTGTTGGCCATCGACGGCGTCGGCACCCTGTAGGGTTTGACGACGAACGCCTGGACGACGAGGGCGATGCCGATCGCGACGGCGATCGTGACCACGTATTCGACGAGCGTTCTGATGCGCACTGGCCGGACTCCCTCTGCTCGCAAGCCGTGCCGTGCCGCGCGGCTCCCGAGGACGATCGCCCGGGAGCCCGGGGCCGGCGCGCTTCCCAAAGTATCGGCAGCCGCGTCGGAGGGGTCAACCGGTCCGGCCGCGCCGCACGGGAGGCGTGACACGCGATATCCTGAGGAGTATGGACAGCACGCCGCCACATCCGCCGCGCCCGTTCCGCCTCGAAGCCGTCTTGCTGGACTTCGACGGCACGCTGACGAAGCCCGACGGCCTGGACTTCCCGGCCATCAAGGCCAAGCTGGGCTGCCCGGCGGAGCGCTACGTGCTGGAGTACGTCGAGGAGCTGCCGCCCGGGCCGGCGCGCGATCAAGCTTTCGCCGCGCTCGAGCAGTTCGAGCTGGAGGGGGCGGCCCGGGCGCGGCCCAACGCCGGGGCTGAGGAGGCCGTGCGCCGCTTGCGCCGGCACGGCCTCAAGATCGGCGTGATCACGCGCAACGGCCGCCCGGCGATCGATCGCGCGCTCGAGAACTTCGACCATCTCTCGGCCGCCGACTTCGACGTCATCGTCACGCGCGACGATCCGTACCCGCCCAAGCCGGCGCCCGACGGCGTGCTCGGTGCGGCGGCGGCGATGGACGCCGATCCGGAGCGCGTCCTCATCGTCGGTGACTTCATCCTCGACGCCCTCGCCGGCCGCGCCGCCGGCGCCGTGACGGCGTTCCTGACGAACGGCGAGACCTTCGCCGGCGGAGATCTTCCGGCCGAGATGGCCGTGCGTGACGCGTTCAGCACCGCCGGGGCGCCCTGCGCAGAGACGGGCGCCTGCGATTTCGTGATCGCCTCGCTCGCCGAGCTCGATGACGTCGTCCGGCTTGGCCTGCCGCTGCTGCAGGGCAAGCTCCCCGCCGACCTGCTCGCGACGTACCTCGGAGACCTCGAGGCCGACGACCCCGCCGTGCTCGTCGGCGCTTCGCTGGGCGAGGATGTCGCCGCCCTCGACGTGTCCCGGGACGAGGTCCTCGTCGCGCACGGCGATCCCATCACGCTCACGAGCGCCGACCCCGGCCCTCACGCGGTGGCCGTGAACGCGAACGACATCGCGACGGCGGGTGCCGAGCCGCGCTGGTTCCTCGCCACGGTCCTGCTCCCTGCCGGCACGTCCGCCGCCGAGGCTTTGCACCTGCTCGGCGGGATCGCCGCCACCTGCCGTCGGCAGGGCATGGTCCCCGTCGGCGGGCACACCGAGATCACCGCCGCGGTGACGCAGCCCGTCGTGTCGGGCACGATGCTCGGCGTGCTGCGCCGCTCCGACCTGCGCGACAAGCGCGACGCCGGGGAGGGCGACCGCATGCTCATGACCAAAGCGGTCGCCGTCGAGGGGACGGCCCTGCTCGCGACCGAGCTCGGCGAGCGTCTCGAGGCTCTCGGCATGGCCGCGGACGAGCTCGTCGCCTGTCGCACCCTCGCCGAGCGGCTGAGCGTCGTGCCCGAGGCGCGCATCGCGGCGGGCTTCGCCGGTGTGCGCGCCATGCACGACGTGACCGAAGGGGGACTCGCGACGGCCTTGGCAGAGCTGAGCGTGGCCTGCGGTCGTAAGGTCACCGTCGAACGCGATGCCGTGCCCGTCTACCCCGAGACCGAGCGCGTGTGCTCCCTGCTGGGCGCCGACCCGCTCGGCCTGATCGGTTCGGGGAGCCTGCTCATCTGCTGCGCGCCGGACCAAGCCGGTGCGCTCCTCGAAGCGCTACGCGCCGCCGGCATCGAGGCGAACGACATCGGCGAGTTCGGGCGGCCCGGCGCGGGCGTGACCGCCCGCGCCTCCGGCCGTCCCGTCGAGTGGCCCGTCTTCGCCGTCGACGAAGCAGCCCGGTTGCTCGCCGAGGAGTGACACAGGACTCGACGCTCCAGCGAACGAGCGATGCGCATGGCGGGACTACTGTGAACGCGTCCTTCCGGGCTTGGCCGCGCGACGCGACCGCGCTCGAGGATCTGCAGCGGGAACTTGCCGCCGCGGCCGACGCCGCCGCGGCATGGATCTGGCCCGTCGACAGCGAGGGGAGCGCCCGGAGCGCGGCGCGGCTGCCCGCCTCCGGCGACCTCGCCGCCGCCGCCGCCTTCACCGCCTTCCCGCGCGGCGAAGGGGGGCCTGGGCGAGCGGGCCAGCGGGTCGTCGCCGCCGCGGTCCTGTGGCGCCATGGCGCAGTCGTCCGCCAGGCCGTAGTCGACGGAGAGAGCGAAGGCCCCTATGTCGCCGGCTACCTCGCCTTGCGCTGCGGGGCGCTGCTCGAGGCCGCGGTGCGGGGCCTCGAGCAGCGCCCCGACGTCCTCCTCGTCGACGCGACGGGCCGTGACCACCCGCGCCGGGCCGGCCTTGCGCTTCACCTCGGCGCCCATCTGGGAGCGCCGAGCGTCGGCGCCACGAACCGCGCGCTGGCGGCGGACTATGACGAGCCCGCCGGGACCGCCGGCTCGACTTCCCCTCTCCTGCTCGACGGCAGGCTCGTGGGGTACGCGGTCCGCACACGCGACGGCGCCAGACCCGTGCTTGCGCACGCCGCCTGGCGCACCACGCCCGAGCAGGCGCGCGACCTCGTGCTCGCCCTCAGCGGCCGCTGGCGGACTCCGCTGCCGTTGCGCGCGGCGCGCACCCTCGCGCGCACGGCGCGTGCCGGCGCGCCGCCGTCCTGACGCCGGTCCCACGCCAGCCTGACGCCGGCCTGACGCCCAACGTAACGGTGCTCAGCGCGCCCTGATCGCCGCCAGGCGCCTCACGTCGCGGACCACCTTCGCGCTCGCGACCGGCACGAAGACCCAGCGGCCCTCTTTGAGGGACGCCGTACGCTCTATCACGGCGCGCACTGCCGGGTCGAGGCGCAGGCGAAGGGCTTCGCCGGCCTGCGCCTCGGTGAGGACGACCAGCGCCACCAGCGTGCCGACGCCCGGGAACAGCGCGAGCACAGCACGGCCGCGGCGACGGAAGGCGAGTGCCCAGCCGTAGTTGCGTCCGTAGAAGCGGAGCTCGCCCTTCGCGCCGAGCGCCTCGGCGGCTTGGACGAGCGCGTCCCAGCGAGGCCGAGCGCGGCCGAGCACGGCCGTCATCTCGTCGACGCTGGGCCGCGCCGTGCGCTCGGTGAACGAGCCGTAGCTCACGACGGCACCGCCGTCGCACTGATCACGGCTGCACCGGCCGCCACCGAGGCCTCTCCGCCATGTCGGCGTCGGCGGTGATGCGCTCCATCCCATCCGCGAGCATCGCACCAAGCCGTGCCGTGCGCTCGTACGCCTCGTCCGTGAGCACCTCGGTGAACGCCGCCCACGCGGCCGCCATGCTGGGGGCATGCGACACCAATCGCGTCCTCGGTCGGAAGCATGGACTGCGGGCCGGCGGCGACGCGGGCCTGCGCGGCGCGTACCACCAGCGGCGGGTCGAAGCCGCAGAACGTGCTCTTGTCGCCGACGTTGGTGCCGAGGAAGTCGCGGCCGCCGGCACAGATGAAACGCGAGCCGTGCCCCTCCGCGGCCCAGACCGGGTGCGCGAAGCTCGCCGCCATCCACTGCATCGGCACGCCGTGCGGCATGACGGCACTGGCGCGCTCGTGCAGTCGCAGACAGCGCGGGTGCTCGCGCGCGGAGCGCGCGAGCTCGCGCTCCCAGAGTTGCGCCACGCGCCTGGCGGCCACCCCCGCGCGCCTACATGCCTCGACTCCAGCACGTCGGGCCGGGCTCCTGCGCTCGTCCATGAGTGCATAGTATGGCCCGACAGAGGCCGCCACAACGACCGAAGACGCGATGCACGGCGCCATCATCGACGTGGTGAGGCGGGGTGGCGGACCAGTCGAGGCGGCGCCGGCAGGATGAGCCCGCAGGGCCTGTTCTTCGTTCGTGCATCTTACATGCAAGGACGCGGCTGACGGTCGCCTGATTCCAGTCTCAGTCTGGTGATCGTCAACTTAGCTCTTCACTGCACTGTGCACGAACGAAGAACACGCCCGCATCGACAACGGTCGCGGGCGCGGCGATGGCCGTCGCGATCCGGGGGCCCGCGGCAGGGAGACCGCGGCAGGGGGACCGCGGCAGGGGGACCGCGGCAGGGGAATCGCGACAGTGGGCCGTCGGCACGGGGCCCGCGGCGTCAAGG
>CAZTMO010000163.1:0-4912 GCA_964615105.1 uncultured Thermoleophilia bacterium | reverse complement strand
GCGACGGCCGCTGGATCGGCACCAGCAAGTGCGGCGGCGAGTGCGGCATCCACACACGCCCGCTCAAGGTCGAGGCCGGCGTCTGAGCCTGCGCGCGCTGGGGCCACCACGGTGAGGGGGGACCACGGGCTTCGCGCCTGAGGGCGGCGGCAGCGCGGCGGCGGGCGACGACGCAGTCGTCGTCGTGGCCGCCGGCCTGCCGCGGACCGGCTGGCGCCGCCTCTTCACGTACGGCCCCTGGTGGCCCGCGCTCGTGGCCTGGGCTGCCGCTGCGGCGGCGATCTACCTCACGCCTGCTGCCGGCTCGCTCAACGTGTATCTCACGCTCACGGGCGTGCTCGTGGGCTTCCTCGTCGGCTTGACGGGAATGGGCGGCGGCGCCCTCATGACGCCGATCCTGATCCTCCTCTTCGGTTTCCGTCCGACGCTCGCCATCGGCACGGACATCGCCCATGCGGCGATCACCAAGGCCTTCGGCTCATGGCGGCACCTGCAGCAGAAGACCGTCGACATTCCGCTGGCATTGTGGCTCGCGCTGAGCAGCGTCCCGAGCGGCCTGCTCGGCGCGACGGCCGTGCACCTGCTGAGCCGACACGGAGCCGCCGTCGACGAGGTCCTCTACCTGGTCGTCGGCATCGCCCTCGTCCTCGTCGCGATCCTGCTCGTCGCCCGGCTCGTCATGCACGGTCCCGTCGCGACGCGCACGACCAACCTGCCCCTGTCGGGACGCCGCAAGTCGGCCACCGTCGCGATCGGCGCGACCACAGGCTTCATCATCGGCCTCACCTCGGTGGGCAGCGGCACCCTGCTTGCCATGTTCCTCATACTCTTCTATCCGATCGCCGCGAGCCGCATCGTCGGCACCGACGTGTTCCACGCGACGATCCTGCTCGGCGCGACGGGCCTCGCCCAGCTCGGCTACGGCAACGTCGATCTCTGGATGGTCGCCTCGCTGCTCATGGGGTCCGTGCCGGGCGTCATCGCCGGCTCGCACCTCACGGTACGCACACCGACCCGGGCCCTGCGCGCCGTCCTCGCCATCCTGCTGCTCCTCAGCGGGATCGCGATGATCTTCAAGGGGTGACCGTCTCACGGGTGACGCGACTGTCGTCACTCCGTAGACTGGGGCCTCCGTCCATCACGCGACCCGGAGCTTGACGATGCCGATCTCGCATGGCACACGCGCGCCGACCTCGCAGCCCGGCGTCAGCGACGCCGCCTACGCTGCCGTCGAAGAGGCGGCGAAGCAGACCTACATCCGCGCGCTCAAGCTGCTGCCGCCGGACGTGAAGGAGGCGCTGGCGCGGGCGCGCGCGGATGAGACCGACCCGAGCGGCCGGGGCTTCCTCGACATCATGATCGAGAACCTCGCCGTCGCCGAGCGCGACGACAACCTGATCTGCCAGGACACCGGTACCGTCGTCTACTGGCTCGAGGTCGGTGAGGACTGCCCGCTGGACCTCGCGCGCGTGAGCGCGGCGGTGAAGAGGGGAACGGAGCGCGCGACCCTCGAGCACCCCCTGCGCCCGAACGCCGTCCATCCGCTCACGCGCGTGAACACGATGACGAACACGGGCAGGCACCTGCCGGCGATGCACTACGAGTTCGTCGCCGGCCGCGAGGGCCTGCCCGCCGACGCTCTCAAGCTCCACTGCCTTCCCAAGGGTTCGGGCAGCGAGAACATGAGCTTCCTCAAGATGTTCGTCCCGGCCGACGGCGTGAAGGCGGTCAAGCGCTTCGTCCTCGAGTGCATCGTCGACGCCGGACCCAAGCCGTGCCCGCCGACGCTCGTCGGCGTCGGTCTCGGCGGTACGGCTGACCTCTGCAGCGCGCTCGCCAAGAGGGCGGTGCTGCGGCCGCTCGGCACCCACAACGACGACCCCGTGATCGCCGCCCTCGAGGACGAGCTCCTCGCGACGGCGAACGAGCTGGGGATCGGTCCGATGGGCCTCGGCGGCCGCACGACGGCCCTCGGCGTCCACATCGAGTGGGCGCACACGCATATCACGCAGAACCCGGTCGCCGTGAACCTGCAGTGCTGGGCGGCGCGGCGGGCGAGCGCCGTCGTCACGCCCGCCAGGGAGGTCACCTATGGATTCTGAGCGCCCCCTCTCTTCTGACCGTTCCGTCTCCTCGGAGCGCTCCCTCACCTTCCCCGTCACCGATCTCGACGCGCTGCGCGAGCTGCGCGCCGGAGACCGCCTGCGCATCGATGGGCACGTGATCGGCATCCGCGACGCGACGCAGATCGCCATGTTCGACCGCGATGAGCGGCCGCGCATGGACCTGACCGGCGCAGCCCTCATCCACACCGCTCCGAACGTGCGCAAGCTCGGCCCCGGCCGTTATGAAAAGGTGTGTATCGGAACAACGACGAGCGCCCGTATGGACCGCTTCACACGCGGGCTCATGCAGCAGTACGGCGTGCGCGCGATCATCGGCAAAGGCGGCCTGCTCGCCGGCTCGCTTCCGGTGCTGCGCGAGTTCGGCGGCGTCTACCTCGCGATCACCGGCGGCGCAGCCGCCCTTGAGACGACGCAGATCGAGGAGATCGAAGAGGTCGAGTTCGAGGAACTCATGCCGGAGTGTCTGTGGAAGTTCCGCGTCAAGGACTTCGGCCCGCTGGTCGTCGCCATGGACAGCCGCGGCACGAGCCTCTACGAGGGCGTGACGGCGAAGGCGCGCGAGAAGCTCGCCGAGCTGGTCGCGCGCCTCTGATCCGCAGCGGCCCCTCCGCGACCCGGCTCGCCCGCCGGCGGTCTCAGCGACCGTCGAGCGTGAGCAGGCGGCCGTAGAGGTCCGGCCGCCGGTCGCGGAACATCAACCACCGCTCACGGTAGCGCCGGACCTTGTCGAGGTCGATCGTCGCGGTCACGACCTCTTGCGCGTCGCGCGACGCCTCGGCGAGGATCGCCCCGGTGTGGTCGCAGATGAAGGACGATCCGTAGAACGTCGTGCTCAACGAGGACGCCTCTTCGCGCCCAACCCGGTTCGAGGCGACCAGCGGTACGAGGTTCGCCGCCGCCTGCCCCTGCTGCACGCGCCGCCAGGCGTCGCGAGAATCAGAGGACGGCGGCGGGTCCGAGCCGATCGCCGTCGGGAACAACAGGACCTCGGCGCCCATGAGCGCCATGCTGCGCGCCGCCTCCGGGAACCACTGGTCCCAGCAGATGCCGACGCCGACGACACCGTGGCATGTCGGCCACACGCGAAAGCCCGTGTCGCCGGGACTGAAGTAGTACTTCTCCTGGTAGCCGGGGGCGTCGGGGATATGGCTCTTGCGGTAGACGCCGAGCACGGCGCCGTCCGCATCGATCACGGCCACGGCGTTGAAGAAGACCCGGCCGGCGCGTTCAAAGAAGCTTACCGGCAGGACGACCCCAAGCTCTGCCGCGAGACGCCGAAAGCGCTCCACCACGGGATGCCCCTCGGCCGGCAAGGCGAGCTCGAAGCGACGCGCGTCCTCTTCGATGCAGAAGTAGGGCGTGGCAAAGAGCTCCTGCAAGACGACGATGTCCGCGCCGCGCGCGGCCGCCTCGCGGACCAGGGCCTCGGCCCTGTCGAGGTTCTCGTCCAGCGCCCATGTGCAGGCCATCTGCGTCGCAGCCAAGGTCAAGGTACTGGTCATCGGAGCAGGGCCCGGCCGATCTCGGCGAGGTCCGGATCGTCGGGCAGGTCGTCGATGCCGATCAGCGCGAGCAGCACCGCCTTTTGCAGATGCTTGCGGTTCTCAGCCTGGTCGAAGCAGAGCGACAGCGGCCCGTCCATGACGCCGTCGGTCGCCTCCTCGCCGCGCACCGCCGGCAAGCAGTCCATGAAGCGCGCGCCGGGTCTCGCCTTGGCCATCAGCTCTTCGTCCACCCGGTACGGCGCGTACGTACGGCGTAGCGCCTCGCGCGCCTCGCCCTCCTCGAGCCACCACCAGAGCACGGTGTAGACGAAGTCGGCACCGGCCACCGCCTCGACGGGGTCGTCGGTCAGGCTCAGCGTGGCCCCGCTCTCGCGACAGTTCGCCCGCACCAAGTCCTGCGTCGCGGGTGCCATCTGATGATCGGCGGGCCCGCCCAGCGTCACGTCGATGCCCAGCTTCGTGCAGGTCAGGGCGACCGAGGTCGCCATCGCGTCGCTCACCTTGCCGAGAAAGGCCAGCTTCTGGCCCGCGAGCCTGCCTGTGGCCTCCCAGATCGTGAACGCGTCGGTGAGCGACTGGACGGGGTGGTCGTAGTCGTCCGTCAGGCCGTTGACGAGCGGGACCGTGGCCCAGTGCGCGAGCTCCACGAGCGAGGTGTGGTATGCGGTCCGCGCCATGATCGCGTCGCAGAGGCGCGAGAGCACGATGGCCGTGTCCTTGATGCTCTCGCGCCCCGGAAAGTGGATCTCGCCGGGGCGCAAGTACTGCGCGTGCCCTCCGAGCTCGGTCATGCCCGCCTCGAAACTGATGCGGGTGCGCGTGGAGGGATGTTCGAAGAGCATCGCCAGCGTCTTGCCCGAAAGGAACGGCGTCAGCGTCTTGCGTCGCCAGAGAGCCTTCAGGTCGGCGGCGAGACGCAGCAGGTCGAGCAGCTCTTCGCGCGTGTAGTCCTGGTCGGTGAGGTAGTGACGACCACGAAGCCCCGCATAGTCGCCAAGCTTTTTCGGAACACTCCCGCCGGTGTTCATGGTCACATCTCCTCGTCGTCCGAGATGTCGCACGAGCCGGCACTCAGGTCACACCCCCGCGCGCTCGTAGCTCGCGGGCAGATGCCCGAAGGCTCGCGTCAGAAGATATGCTGTGCCTGAAGCCGTCAAACGCGCGCCGCGCACGTCAGCCTCGGCGGCGTAGCGGTCGTGGAGGTCGAGACCCACCTTCGCGGTGACCGAGCGCCACCGAGAGGACCGGCCAGGACGGGTTTGCAAGGAAGACGGCGAAGTG
>CAZTMO010000162.1:0-4944 GCA_964615105.1 uncultured Thermoleophilia bacterium | reverse complement strand
ACGTTCATCCGCTCTCCCGTCCTCGGCAGGGGCGGTCGCCGGCCTCACGCGCGATCTCGGCCGCTCGCCGTCGGGTTTCTCCAGCCTTTACACGTCCCCGCGGGCAGCCTAGCATGGGAGCGAAATCCTGCGCGTGAAGGGCGGCCTGCCGCCCGGTCGGGAGGGGCCATGTTCGTCTGGATCGTCATCGGCGCCATCATCGTCATCATCGCGGCGCTCATCCTCTTGGGCATCCGCATCGTCCGGCCCACGCACCGCGGTCTGGTCGAGCGGCTGGGCAAGTACGTCCGCTTCGCCGGCCCGGGGTTTCACGTCATCATCCCGGGCGTCGAACGCATGTACCAGGTCGACATCCGCGAGACGCTGGTCGAGGCGCAGCCCCAGACCATCATCACCAACGACAACCTCAACGCGCGTGTCGACGCGCAGGTCTACCTCAAGGTCAAGCCCGACGAAGAGAACGTCAAGGCGTCGCAATACAACGTCGCCGCCTACGAGTACCAGATCGTCAATCTGGCGCGGACGACGCTGCGCAACATCATCGGCACACTGACGCTCAAGTCGGCGAACAGCGAGCGTGGGCGCATCAACGAGGAGCTGCGCAAGACCCTCCGCGTCGAGACCGCGAGCTGGGGCATCGAGATCCTCCGCACAGAGCTCAAGGAGATCGACCCTCCGGCGGACGTCCAGGACACGATGAACAAGGTCGTCAAGGCCGAGAACGAGAAGATCGCCGCCGTCGACTATGCGACCGCGACCGAGACGCAGGCCGACGGCGCGCGGCGCGCCTCGATCAAGCAGGCCGAGGGCGTCAAGCAGGCGCGCATCCTGCAGGCCGAGGGCGAGGCCGAGGCGATCAAGTTGGTCAACGAGGCCGCGGACAGGTATTTCATCGGCAACGCCCAGGTGCTGCGCCGCCTCGAGATGGTCGAGCGCGCGCTCAGGGAGAACGCCAAGGTCGTGGTGCCGGCCGGCAGCGAGCTGGTCAACGTGATCGGCGAGCTCGGCGGGGTGGTGCCCGTGGGGAAGCCGGCGGCGCCGGCGGCCAAGCCGGCAGCGCCGGCGCCGGCGAGGAAGTAGGCCGGCGAAGAAGTAGCGGCGGCGGCCCGGCTCGCGCCCCGTATCGGTCAGTCGCGCAGCGGCACGATCAGCAGCGGCATCCGGCTGCGATGCACGAGCCGGTACGACGTCGAACCGAGCAGGGCGCCCGAGATCGCCCCCTCGCCGTGCGTGCCGACGGCGATGAGGTCAGCGCTGTGGCGTCCGGCGGCGTCGAGCAGGGCCTCCGCCGCGGGCTCGGCCGTCACCTCCGTCTCTACCGCGATGCCCATGCCGCGAAGCTCCTCCTCGGCCTCTTCCGCCTGCTGTCGCGCTGTCTCCTGCAGCATGTCGATGTGGTCCTGAAGCTCGGACCCCATGAGCATCGGCGCGCCCGTCACCCCGGCGGTGGGGACGTAGGCGGCGCTCAACGGGTAGGCGACCACGACGACCGCCTTGCCGCCCGTCTGGCGGAGCAGGTCCGCGGTGCGCGCCAGCGCCGCCTGCGCGCAGTCCGATCCGTCGTAGCCGAGAACGATCGTCAGTCCCATCTCGCACCCTCCCGTGTCGTCAGCGCCCTAAGAAACCCTCGCGGTCGATTCTCAACCTGTACGTGAGCGTTATAGTTTGGTCGGCTCGTCGCTTCGTGTGCCACTTACATACCCGCATTGCAGCGCGACGTCGCCCGCCGCCACACGAGCCCGCGGCGCGGCGCGAAGAAGAAGGCGAGGACGAACAACGTCGTGGTGGCGAGGACGATCGCCGCGCCCGAGGCCACGTGGGCGATGAGATCCCCGGCGGCGGTGACGCGCGTAGCGAAGTCACGCTCCTCGGCGGCCGGAACTGAGAGACGCCCGGCAAGGCCGCCGCCGGGTGGCGGAGCTCAATCCGGAGCCGGCCGTGCGGGTCGGGAACGCTGACGATCCTGCTCGTCTCGCGCGCAGTCGGGACATACGCCGTAGACCTCAAGATGATGACCGTAGATCCGGAAGCCCGTCATCGCCTGGAGGTGGCGCTCGAGAAGCGAAAGGTCGCCGGCTCCGTCGAACTCCACGACTCGGCGACACTCCCTGCACACCAGCGGATGACTGTGCCCCACGCCGATGGCGGTGTAGCAGGCCTCCGGGTGAGACGTGTGCACGCGCACGAGGAGTCCCATCTCATTGAGCAGGTTGACGGCGCGGTAGACGGTGGCCTGCCCGACACCTTCCGCGGCCACCGCCTCGGCGGCTTCGCCGATGGTGGCCGCGTACGCGCAGGTGGCGAAGTAGTCCCACACGCCCCGCCGCTGTCGTGTGAGGGGGATGCCGAGGCGTTCGAACGCCGCCTCGATGAGCGGCACATCGTCGGCAGATGCATGCTCCATGAGGGTCATTATCGCACGACCAGCCGCTCCTGCGCCCTGCGGACCTCAGCCTCGACGACCGCGCGACAGCGGTCGTCGACGATCTCAGCTGTCGTCAATGATCTCCCGGCTGGTTGTGTGATAATAGTTCCCATCGTATTGTGATGAGAAAGGTCGGTAGACACTGGACAACCGTCGTATCCCCATGCGAGAATCGAGAACGATTCGCATCCACACGTGTTCAACGATGCGCCTCGCGCGAGGTGCGCCATCGCGGTCGAAGGAAGGGAACCAGGATGGACCTGAACGCGCGCCCCGCTCCGTCGACGCTCCCGCGCCGGCCATGCACGCGGGGGCCCATGCGCCATGGACCGGGATCGCGGCGGCGGCGACCGGGATCGCGGCGGCGGCGAACGGGATCGCGGCGGCGGCGACCACGACGGGGTGACTCCTGAACCGCGCGTACCTCCAGCCGGCAGTCGCGTCCTCGCCGGCTTCGGTCGTCCCCGCGCCGTTCTGCTCTGACCGCCCAGGATGCGTCCACGTGTACACCGGCCAGGGGAAGGGCAAAACGACCGCGGCGATGGGGCTGGCGCTTCGCGCCGCCGGGCACGACCGGCGTGTCTACATCGGTCAGTTCCTGAAGACCGGCCGGGGCGGGGAGGTGGCGGCACTCGCAAGCGTCGGCGGCGTCGACGTCGAACAGTACGGCGTGGCCGGGTGTGCAGGGTCTGGAGCCGGCGATCGGCAGAGGTGCAGCGCCCACGACGGCCTCGACCGGTCGCTGGCGGTGCTGCGTAGCGGCGTTTACGACGTCGTCATCCTCGACGAGATCGACGTCGCCCTGTCCTGCGGGCTCCTCACCTTGGGCGACTGCCTCGAGCTCCTCGACCAGCGACCCCCGCACGTCGAACTGGTGCTCACCGGGCGCTTCGCTCCACGCGAGGTCATCGAACGCGCGGACCTCGTCACGGAGATGCGCGAGATCAAGCACTACTACCGGCGAGGGATCGCCGCCCGACCGGGTGTCGAGTACTGACACGGGACGGTAAGGAGGAGCGCATGCCGCATCGCTTTCAGGACCCCGGGGCTGCCGGCCCCGAGATCGACAACGTCGTGGAGCGGCAGGCCGGCCTCCGCTCGCTGAGCGAGGCCTGCCGCATGTTGGACAAGGACCCGCAAGCCGTGCAGGCCCTGATCGCTGAAGGTGCCCTGCCCAACGCGTACCAGACCGATGGGCAGTGGCGGATCCCGCTCGACGACCTGCGGCCCCACATGGCCGCGGGTGGCGCCGCGCCACTCGTCCGTCGACCGCGGCCACATGAGAGCGCAGAGTGACGGACATGGGCGTGGAAGGCCCTGGACGAACGGCGGGCGATCGTCGTCGCCCGGTTCGGATCGCGGCGCTTCGTCGGCGTGGACGCGCTGAGCGCCTGCCTCGGCGTCTCACGGACGACGATCGGCCGGGACCCGGTGCGCGTTGAGATCGGCGGGCACCTGCCCGGCGAGATACTACGTGACACCCGCAGTCGGGCGCGACGTCGCCCGCCGCCACACGAGCCCGCGGCGCGGCGCGAAGAAGAAGGCGAGGACGAACAGCGCCGTGGCGACGAGCACGATCGCCGCGCCCGAGGCCACGTCGGCGTAGTAGCTGAGGTAGAGGCCGGCGAGGCTCGAGAAGACGCCGAGCAGGGCGGCCAGGGCCATCATCGCCGGCAGACGCCGCGTCAGTAGGGACGCGGTCGCCGCCGGCGTGACGAGCATGGCTGCCACCAGGCCGACGCCGACGGTCTGTAACGAGACGACGATCGTGAGCGCGAGCAGGACGAGCATGAGCGCGCGCATGAGCTCAGGCCGGCGCCCGAGCGTGTGCGCCAGTACCGGGTCGAAGGCGGCGAGCACGAACTCCTTGTAGAGCGCGAACAACACGGCGAGCACCACGGCGGCCAGGATGGCGGTCAGCCAGAGGTCGGACGGGCTCACCCCCAGCACGTTGCCGAACAGGATGTGCGTGAGGTCGGTCGCGTAGGTCCCCGCGGTGCTGATGAGCAGCACCCCGAGCGACAGTGCGGCGGCGAACAGGATGCCGATCGCCGTGTCTTCGCGGACACCGCCGCGGCGCGAGAAGAAGCCGATGCCGAAGGCGACGACGAGCGCCGCGACGAGGGCGCCGGCGAAGAGGTTCGTGCCCAGCAGGTAGGCGACGGCGATCCCCGGCAGGATCGCGTGGGCGAGCGCGTCGCCGAGAAAGGCCATCGAGCGCAGCACGACGAAGCAGCCCAGGATCGAGCATACGACGCCGACGATCAGCGAAGCGGCGAGGGCCCGCTGCATGAAGAGCAGCGCGAAGGGCTCGCTGAGCCAGTCGATCAACGGTCGTCCCGCCCTGCGTCGCGCTCGTGCCAGAGCTCGGGCTGTGGCTCGTGCGCGTGGCGGTGCTCGTGGCCGTCGCCGACGTGCCCGGGGCAGCACTGGTCGATCACGACCATGCCGTCGAGGAAGAGCACCTGGCCGCCGAAGGCCGCGGCGATGTGGGCCGGGGTGAAGACCTCGGCCGGCGC
>CAZTMO010000161.1:0-5008 GCA_964615105.1 uncultured Thermoleophilia bacterium | reverse complement strand
TGCCGCAGCGCCGGATCGTGTTGACGGCGCGCAGATGGTGCTCGTGGCCGCCGGCTACGGGCGTGCCCTTCTTGAGATCGATACCCAGCGACGTGCCGAAGAGGTTCGATTCGATGTCGTGGGTGGCGACGGCGTTACCGCCGAAGACGGCGCCGATGTAGCCCGCTTCGATGAGGCGGGCCAGACTCGGCGCCGCTCCCGTGTGCACCACCGCCGGCCCGACCACGGCGATCGTCAGCTTGCCCTCTTCCTTGACGTGGCGCAGCAGCTTTGCCACCTCGTGGACGATCTGCGCCTTGGGCTTCTCGCTGCTCACCGCCGAGGCCATGAACTCGAAGGGCTGGCTCTCGCGCGGGCGCTCGAGCGGGAGGACGCGGACGCCCTTGTGGCCGGTGACGTAGAGGTCGCCTGCCCTGACGTCGCCCATGGCCACGGTCTCGGCCGTCTTCGCCCCGGGGTCGACACGGATACCGCAGTCCATCTCGGGGTGCTCCACGAGGACCCATTCGCCCTTGACGCGCACCATGGTCTCGAGGTTCGTCGTCGAGTAGAAGGCCGCCGGGAACACGCCGTCCATGTCGGCCACCTCGAGCTTGGCGTCCTGTGGCCTCACCGCGACAACGCCGTGACCCGTGATCGCCGTGAGCAGCTCGTCGAGGTGCGCGGCATCGCGGCCGAAGATGCGCATCACGGCGTGCGACGGGTCGGTCTTCATGCGGCCCACGACGAACGACAGGACCTCGAACTCGCCCTCGAGGTCCATGATGTCGTCCATGATCTGGGGCATCATCAGGGAGTCGATGAGATGCCCGGTGATCTCGACGTCTTCGTAGGGCTTGTGCGCCATGGTGCCTCCCCCCGTCGTTCGGCCACGCCCGGCGGCGACCTCGGGCGCAGCGTCGTGACCGTCAAGGATAGCAGGGCGGGGCGGGTGCGGCCGCGCTCGCCCCAATCGCCCCGCCCGCCCCGCCCGCCCCGACGCTGGGCCTCTGACGAGTGCATCCGACGCGGCGCCGGCCGTTGACCTTCGTCAATATGCCCGATTAAACAGTGCGCCCGTAGTGGAAACACGGTAAGCTCCCGCAGTCCGAACCCGCCGTCGGCGAACCAAAGGGGGACCCATGAACGAACCCGCCGGCAGATCGCGTCGTCCGCTCGTCCTTTCGCGACGCTGGATCCAGGTCTCGCTCTTCGTCTTCGTCCTCGGCTTCTTCGGCCTCGGGCTCGCCGGCTACCTCAACTACAAGGGGGAGCCGCCGATGCCCGCGAAGGTGGTGGACCCGTCGGGCCGCGTCGTGTTCACGAAGACCGACATCATCGAGGGCCAGAAGGTCTTCCTGGGCAACGGGCTGATGCAGTACGGCAGCATCTTCGGCCACGGCGCCTACCTCGGCCCCGACTTCACCGCCGACTATCTGCACCGCGAGATCGCGGCGATGAGGGCGCGGGCGGCGGGGCAGAACGGCGCCGGCGGCGCCGCCCGGCCGGAGACGACCGAGCAGATCATGGCCGGCCCGGACGCGGCGGCGATCGCCGCGGCCATCACCGCGGACCTCAAGACGAACCGGTACGACAAGGCGACCGACACGCTGACGTTCACCGACGCGCAGGCGGCGGCGTTCGACGACCTCAACGGGTACTACGCTTCGTACTTCGCGACGCCGAGCACCAAGTTCGGCCTGCGCCGCGAGGCGATCACGAACACCGGCGACCTGCGCCGGCTCACCGCCTTCTTCGCCTGGACGGCCTGGGCGGCGGCGGCCGAACGGCCGGGCCAGAGCTACTCGTACACCAACGACTGGCCCGGCGAGACGGCGATCGGCAACGAACCGACTGCAGACGCGCTGCTCTGGAGCGCCCTCTCGCTCGTCGGCCTGGTCGGCGGCACCGGCCTCTTGCTGGCGCTCTTCGGTCGCTACAAATGGCTCGGCTGGCACCGTCGCGACGGCGAGGAGCTCGACTTCACCATGCCGGACGACGTGCCGGTCACGCCGGCGCAGCGCGCGACCGGATGGTTCTTCTTCGTCATGGCCCTGCTCTTCGTGCTCCAGACGCTGGTCGGCGCGCTGACGCAGCACTATCGCGCCGACCTCGGCAGCTTCTTCGGCATCGACGTGGGACAGCTCCTGCCCTACAACCTCTCGCGCACGTGGCACGTACAGCTCACGATCTTCTGGGTCGCCACGTCGTTCCTCGCCGCCGGGATCTTCCTGCTGCCCCTGATCACCCGCCGCGAGCCGCGCGGCCAGGCGCTGCTGTCGTACGGCCTGCTGGGAGCGCTGGCGGTGGTCGTGTTCGGCAGCCTCGGCGGTGAGTTCGCCGGGCAGCGCGGCTGGCTCGGCGACCTGTGGCCGTATCTCGGTAACCAGGGTCTCGAGTACGTCGACCTCGGCCGCCTCTGGCAGACCCTGCTGGTCGTCGGCATGCTCCTGTGGGTGTTCATCGTCATCCGCGGCCTGCGGCGCCGCCTCGCCGGCGAGAGCTACGGCAACATGCCGTGGCTGTTCCTGTACGCCGCCCTCGCGATCCCGGCGTTCTACGCGGTGTCGCTGCTGGCGAGCCCGGGCGGCCATACGACGATCAACGACTACTGGCGCTTCTGGATGGTCCACCTCTGGGTCGAGGACTTCCTCGAGCTCTTCACCACGGCCATGGTCGCCTACGTCTTCGTGCTGCTCGGCGTGGTCGGCGAACGCAGCGCGCTGCGGGTCATCTACCTCGACATCATCATCTACTCGCTGGGCGGGGTCATCGGGACCATGCACCACCTGTACTTCTCCGGGACCCCCGCGGCCACGATGGCGCTCGGCGCCATGTTCAGCGCCCTCGAGATCATCCCCCTGACGCTGCTCACCGTGGAGGCGTGGAGCTTCGTGCGCCTGGGGGCGCGCGAGACCGTGGGGTTCGCGCGCAACTTCCCGCACTACTGGGCGGTGATGTTCCTTATCGCCGTCGGCTTCTGGAACTTCCTCGGCGCCGGTGTGTTCGGGTTTCTCATCAACCTGCCGATCGTGAGCTACTTCGAGATCGGGACGGGGCTGACCGCCAATCACGCGCACACGGCGATGATGGGCGTGTATGGCATGCTGGCGGCGGGCCTCGCGGTCTTCTGCCTGCGCTATCTCGTGCCCGAGAAGCGCTGGTCCGACCGCGCGGCGCGGATCTCGTTCTGGTCGCTCAACGCGGGCCTCGCGTGGATGGCGCTCGCCACCCTGTTCCCCCTGGGCGTCCTGCAGCTCTACCACGCCGTGGCGGACGGCTACTGGCAGGCGCGCACGCTGGACTACCTCGGCAACACCACGAACACCGTGCTCGAGTGGATGCGCCTGCCGGGCGACGTGCTCTTCATCCTGGGCGGCGCCCTGCCGCTCCTCTGGCTCGCCTTCTGGGCGATCGCCGGCCGCAAGGGAGTCGCGACGGCCGACGACTACGACCCGACGCTCTACACCGAGGCGGTCGCTGAGGGCAGCGAGGCCTGAGCGAAGGGTGACGGCGCAAGGCCGGGGCGGCGGGGCGCCGGACGGCGCCCCGCCGCCCCGGCCTCACGGCAGGGCGCCGTCTTTCGCGCCGCCCCGGCCCCGCGCCGGCCACGCCTCGATGATCAGGATGCCGCTGAAGATCAGCGAGGCGCCGGTGATCAGACGCCACGTGATCGTGTCCATGCCGAAGATGATCCCGAACAGGGCGCTGAACACGCTCTCGAGGCAGAGCAGCACTGCGGCGTGCGTCGAGGTCGTGCGACGCTGCGCCCAGGACTGCAGGAAGAAGGCGTAGATCGTGCCGCTGACGGCTGTCCAGACGACCGCCGCCCACACCCGCCACCCCACATCGAACGTCACGTGAGTGACGAACGGCGTGATCGCCGAGGCGTAGAGGGCGCTGGTCGCCATCTGCGTCACCGCCAACGTGGCCGGCGCCACCTTGGGGGCGAAGAAGCCCGTCGTCATGATGTGCAGGGCGTAAAAGAGCGCCCCGAGCAACGTGAGCGCATCTCCCCACGCGAGCGTGAAGTCGCCCTGCAGCGAGAGCACGCCGAGACCGACCGTGGCGACGACCGCGCCGACGATCTGCGTCCAGCCCGGCGAGCGTTTCGCCACGATCCAGTACAAGAAGGGGACCATGGCGACGTTCAGGCCGGTGATGAACCCGGACTTGCCCGGCGTCGTGTACTGAAGCCCGATGGTCTGGATCGCGAGCGCCGTCAGGTAGAAGGCGCCGAGGATCGCCCCCATGACCCAGTGGGAGCGCGTGCTGCGCGTGACACTGCGCGGCACGACGACGGCGAAGATCGCCGTCGCCACGAGGTAGCGCAGCATGACGTACAGCATGGGATCGACGCGATCGATGACGTCCTTGATGACGACGAAGTTGAAGCCCCAGAGGACGGCGATCGAGAAGAGCGCCGAGTCGGCGACAAGGACCTGACGCCGGGTATGAGGCGCGGCGGAGGAAGGAGGCGCGGCGGAGGAGGGCGGCGCCTCTCGCGGCCTCTCGGACTCAGGCAACGCCGCACCAGCGCATCGCGGCGAGCGCGTAGATCGCCGCCGCGTCGACCAGCTCGTCGGCGGCGATCCATTCGTCGACGGTGTGCGCCGTGGCGAGACCGTCGGCACCGTAGCTGAACGTCGGCGTGCCGCCGCGCCGCGTGAACGTGGCGGCGTCGTGCCACGAGTCGAGGCCCGCGGCGCGGCCCGGCCGGCCGAGGGCGGCGCCGGCGTTCAGGGCGGCGACCGCGAGCGGGTGATCGGCGGGCATCTCGGCGGGCACGACGTCGACGCCCCAGCGCATCTCCGGAGGGTGCTCCGCGAACCACGGGTCCGCAGCGACCGCCCGCTCGATCCAGGCGGTGACCTCCGCCTCGACGGCCTTCCCCGTCCCCTCGGCGTCCAGTCTTCCGGGCAGGTAGGTGATGTCGAAGCAGAGCGTGCAGCTTTCCGGGTACGTGACCTCCCAGGTGCCGCCGCTGACGATCGTCGGCACGATGTCGCCCGGTGACAGCAACGGGTGC
>CAZTMO010000160.1:0-5022 GCA_964615105.1 uncultured Thermoleophilia bacterium | reverse complement strand
CATCAGCAGAAAGACGTCGATCGTGATCAGGGCGTCGAAGTTGAAGTTGATGAGCGCCGCGTTGACGATGCCCATGCTGAGGATCGCGACCCACGGCGTCCCCCAACTCTTGTGTGTCTTGCCGTAGAACCTCGGGAAGAGCCGGTCGCGCGACATCTGGAAGGCCGGGCGCGCGCCAGCCGCGAGATACCCGGCGTACAGGCCGACGTTCGACAGGATCGCCGACATCAGCATGAGGTAGGCGAGCGTGTTCCCGCCGACGATGCGCGCCGCCTCGACGAAGTCGATGCCGCCGCCGGTCGACATGGCGCCCCAGTTGCCCTCGCCGGCGGCCATGATGCCGGCGAGGACGGTGAAGATGTACGTGACGATGACGAGCGGCGTGCCGATCATCAGCGCGCGCGGGATGACGCGCTGCGGGTTCTGGATCTCCCCGGCAAGCGTCGACATCGACTCGTAGCCCGAGTACATCCACATCATGATGGCGAGGCCGAGATTGAGCGACGTGAAGACGCTGTCGCCGGCCAGCATCGGGCTGAACGGATCACCGGTGCCCTTGGCGATGCCGGCGATCGTGAAGATGACGAACGGCACCATGACGCCGATCTGGATGAGCGTGAGCGACCAGCCCGTCAGCTCGAGGCCGCGGATGTTGATGAAGGTGAAGAGGGCGACGACGGCGATGCCGAGAAGGGCGCGCGTCGTGCCGTCGAACTCGTACTCGTTCTGCAGGTAATCGAGCGCGAGGGCGACGTACACGGCGGAGTCGACGTACAGCGAGAGGGTCCACCACCACCCGCCCTGGAAGCTCCAGTACTCGCCCATGCCGCGGCGGATCCAGCGGTAAAGGCCCCCCGCCTCGGGGATCGCCGCCCCCAGCTCGGACGACACGAACGCCATCGGCCAGCTCCACAAGAAGGGGAGGATGAGGATCAACAGCAGGGCGAAGCCGGGGCCGGACTCGGAGACCACGTCTTCCATGCCGAAGGAGCCCGAGCAGGTGAGCGTGAACACGACGATGACCGCCGTGAACAGCCTCATCTTCACCCGCTTGAGGCCCTGGTTGTTCAGGGTGTCGGTCGTCAAGAAGCGCCTCCCTTTGCCGTGTCGCCTGGCCTGCTCCTGGTCCGGATGCCGGCCCGGGCGACGGTGTGTGCCCGGCAAATACGGCTCCTTGTGAAAACATTAACTGATGCGCCGAGCCGCCGACCACCCGACGGGAAGAGCGGCGCAAGAGCGCCGATGCAGGGTCTGAAGACGAGACGGCAGGGCGAGGGCCGGCCGGCTGAAGTCGGGCCGGGCCGGGCCGTGAACGCCGGTTCAGAGACTCGGCCAGACCTCCGGGGCCAGCTTCCAGAGGTCGATGCCGAGCTTGTCGTTCTCGGCGTAGTCGATCGGGATGTCGACGATCACCGGCCCGCGGGCGGCAAGCGCTTTCTTCAGAACGGCGGGCAGATCGCCGGCCGTTTGTACACGAAGGCCCTCGATGCCGAACGAACGGGCGAGCGCGACGAGATCGGGGTTGCCGAAACGGGTCCCGGACACACGCTTGTAGCGCGTACGCTGGTGCATCTCGATGAGGCCGTAGGCACCGTCGGTCCACACGAGCACGACGAAGGGCAGACCGAGCCGCCGCGCGGTCTCGAGCTCCTGGAAGTTCATGAGGAAGCCGCCGTCGCCGCAGATGGCGACGACCTTGCGGCGGCCGCGCAGGGCGAGCGCCCCAGCCACAGCCGCCGGCAGGGCGAAGCCCATCGCGGCGAACCCGTTGGAGATGAGCACGGTGTTGGGCTCGCGCGCCTCCCAGAGCCGTGCGACCCAGAGCTTGTGGGCGCCGACGTCCGAGATCAGCAGGTCGTCGGGCGCCATCAAGGCGCGCAGGTCGCGCAGCACCCTCTGCGGCTTCACCGGCGCGTCGTCGTCGGACCCGGTCTCGAGCACCTGCCTGAACGCCTCACGATAAGGCGGCGCCTCCCAAGTGGTCACGGGCTTGTTCCAGAGCAGCGCGCCGAGCTGCTTGAGCGAGTGGCCGAGGTCGCCGACGAGCTCCACTTCGGCGACGAAATCGGCGTCGATCTCAGGAGCCACCGTGTCGATGCAGACGATGCGCTGCGTCCCGCCGGGGTTCCAGCTCGACGGCGGCCACTCCACCATGTCGTAGCCGACGGTGACGATCAGGTCGGCGCGCCCCATCACGCCCTTGGGGTAGTTCTGCGCACGCAGGCCGGCGGTGAACAGGAAGCGCTCGTCGTCGGCGTCGACGACGCCCTTGCCCATGAAGGTGGTGATCACGTTCAGGCCGGTCTGCCCGACGAAGTCCCGCAGCGCCTGCGAGGCGCCCTGGCGCACGACGCCGTTGCCGGCGAGGACGAGCGGCCGCGCGGCGGTCTGGATGAGGTGCGCCGCGCGTTGCAGGGCGGCGGCGTCGGGCTCGGTCACGGCGACGGGGGCGTGCGGCAACGGGCGCCCCGCCGTCTCCGCCCCCATCACGTCCTCAGGAAGCTCGAGGTGCGTCGCGCCCGGCTTCTCGGCGGCCGCGACGGAGAACGCCTTGCGCACCGCCTCGCCGATCATGCGCGGATCGTGGATCCGCGTGTTCCACTTGGTCATCGGCGCCAGCATCTCGACGGTATCGATGAACTGGTGCGTCTCTTTGTGCATGCCGGCGAGGCGGACCTGACCGGTGAGCGCCACGACGGGAGCCTTGTCGAGATTGGCGTCGCCGATCCCGGTGGCGAGATTGGTCGCCCCCGGCCCCAGCGTGGCAAGGCAGACTCCGGGATTGCCGGTGAGGCGCCCGTAGGCGTCGGCCATGAAGGCCGCGCCCTGTTCATGCCGGGTCGGGATGAACGTGATGCGCGAGGACCGGTCGAGCGCTTCGCTGAGGGCGAGCGTCTCTTCGCCGGGGATGCCGAAGACGAACTCGACGCCCTCGCCCTCGAGGCAACGGACGAAGAGGTCGGCGGCGGGCTGGGTGGGCGCCGACGAAGCCGCGGGCGCCGAGGCGGGCGCCGTCGCCGCCTGTTCGCCGGGGGTCTGTCGCTGCTCGCCCATGGTCCGATTCTAGCGGGGCCGGCTACGCCCCGCCCCCCGGCGGCCCCTGGCCTGTGCGGCGCTGGCGTAGGCGTCGACGGCGAGGTAGTCGGGCCACGGGGCGGCCGGCAGGTGGCCGGCGGCGAGACCGATCATCGCGGCGTTGTCGGTGCACAGGGCGAGCGGCGGCAGGAAGACCTCGCAGCCCGCCGCTGCACAGCGCTCGGTCACCACGCGCCGCAGGCCCGAGTTGGCGGCGACGCCGCCGGCGAGGGCGACACGGCGCAGGCCCTCACCCTCGGCGCAGGCGAGCGTCTTGTCGACGAGCTGGCGGACGATCGCCCCCTGGTAGCCGGCGGCGATGTCGGCACGATGGGCTTCGATCTCAGCGGCCTCGCGAGCGCGCAGGTCGTAGAGCAGCGCGGTCTTGAGGCCGCTGAAACTGAAGTCGCGCCCTCGGGGGACGGCGCGCGGGAACGCCGCGAACGCGGCGTCGCCACGCGCCGCGAGCTCGTCCAGCTCCTTGCCGCCCGGATAGCCGAGACCCAGGAGCCGGGCGCCCTTGTCGAACGCCTCGCCGGCGGCGTCGTCCATCGTCCGCGCGGCGATGCGGAAGCGGACGCCTTCCTCGACCACCGCGAGCAAGGTGTGTCCGCCACTGGCGAGCAGGCAGACGAACGGCGGCTCGATACCGAGGGCGTAGTTGGCCGCGATGTGGCCCTGCAGGTGGTCCACGGCGATGAACGGCAGGCGCCGCGCGTAGGCGAACGACTTGGCGGCGGCGAGGCCGACGAGCAGCGAGCCGATGAGGCCGGGGCCGACCGTCGCCGCAACGGCGGCGATGTCGCCCCAGCCGCATCCGGCGGCGTCGAGCGCCTCGGCCACCACCGTCGGGAGCAGCTCCGCGTGCCGCCGCGAAGCGACCTCGGGCACGACGCCGCCGAACTGCGCGTGCAGCTCGTTCTGTGATGAGACGATCGACGAGCGCACAAGCCCCGTCTCGACGACGGCCGCGCTCGTGTCGTCGCACGAGGTCTCGACGCACAGGATCGGGCCTTCCGCCCCGATCTCGCCCATGGCGAGCGGCGCCGTCATGCGGTCTCCCCTTCCCAGTCTTTCCACATGATGACGGCGTCTTCGCGGTCGTCGGTGTAATAACGCGGGCGCACGCCGGTCGAGACGAAACCGAAGCTGCGGTACAGCTCGATCGCGGCTGTGTTCGAGACGCGGACCTCGAGCGTGTGCCCACGATGGCCTCTTCGCTCCGTCACGGCGAAATAGGCCTCGAGCAGATCGGCGGCGATGTGGCGACGGCGAAAAGGCGTGTCGACGGCGAGGTTCATGAGGTGCCAGACATCGACGAACATGTCGGCGAGCAGGTAGCCGACGACGCGGCGGCCGGCCTCACAGACGAGACAGAGGGCCGTCTCGCGCGAGAGCTGCCCGTGGAAGATGGCCAGCGACCACGGCATCGTGTAGGTGCGCTTCTCGATCTCGGCGACCGCCTCGAGATCGGTGAACTGCATGGAGCGGATGACGCGCGCTTCGTCGCGTGGATGCAGCGGGATCGGCTCGGGGCTCACGGACCGTCTCCGGATCGCGTGGGTGCCGCGCCGTGCAGCGGCGATCGGGCGCCTTCGGCGCGCCTGGGCCAGCGTGCAGCATCGGGGGCACGTCCGTACACCGGCAGCACCGCGTCGAAACCCTCGACCACGCCGGGCAGGCCGGCGAGCCATGCCCGGCCGACCATGTCGGCGGTCGGCGCCGCGCCGGCGACGAGCGTGACGTTCGCCGGCAGACTCCCCGCGTACAACGAAGCGCCGTCGCCGCCGACCAGCGCGCCTGGCCACCGGCCGACGAAGCCCGCGAGGTCGTCGGCAGAGACGACGGCGAGGGCAGCGAGCTCCTCGAGCGGAGCGCGCGACGCCGCCCCGGCGCCGGCATCGTCCGGTCTGGCAGCGGCGCGGAAGACCTGTCCGAACACCTCGC
>CAZTMO010000159.1:1499-5057 GCA_964615105.1 uncultured Thermoleophilia bacterium | reverse complement strand
CGGGCCGGCGCCGGCGGCGAGCGCCCCGGTCAAGCGCCCGTCCCGGCGCGCCGGGACGGGCGAAGCCGCGCCATCCGTCCTCGCGGACCTCAACCCCCGCTACGTGTTCGAGCGCTTCGTCACGGGCCCACACAACGAGTACGCGACGGCCGTCGCGCGCAGCGTGGCCGAGACCCCTGCCAAGGCGTACAACCCGGTCTTCGTCTACGCCGACACCGGCCTCGGCAAGACGCATCTCATCCAGGCGATCGCCCACGCCGTCGCCCACGCCCACCCGTCGCTCCAGGTCAAGTACGTGACGGTCGAGCGCTTCACCGACGACTTCATCAACGCCGTCACGGACAAAGGCCGCATCGAGGGTTTCAAGCAGTCGTACCGCGCCAACGACGTGCTCCTCGTCGACGACGTGCAGTTCCTCGCCGAGAAGCAGCAGACGCAGGTCGAGTTCTTTCACACGTTCAACTCGCTGTACGAGGCGGACCACCAGATCGTCATCACCTCGGACCGACCGCCGCGCGAGCTCGAGGCGCTCGAGGAGCGCCTGCGCTCGCGCTTCGGCCAGGGCGTGGTCGTCGACATCGGCCGCCCCGACCTCGAGACGCGCATCGCGATCCTCCGCAAGCAGGTCAAGTGGGAGGACTACAGGATCGCCGAACCCGAGGTCCTGGAGTGGATCGCTGCCCGTGTCACGGCGAACATCCGCGAGTTGTACGGCGCCCTCACGCGGACGGTCAGCTATGCGTCCATCCGTGGCAGCGAGGTCACCCTCGACCTCGCCAAGGAGGCGCTCCGCGACATCCTGCCCAAAGCCTACGCCCACCCGGTCACGGTCGAGATGGTCCAGGCAGAGGTCGCGCGCCAGTTCGGCATGCACGTCAACGACCTGCGCGGCAGCCGGCGCACCCAGGACGTGGCCTACGCGAGGCAACTCGCCATGTACCTTGCCCGCGAGCTCACCGAGGCGTCGCTGCCGCAGATCGGCGACAAGTTCGGTGGCCGGCATCACACCACCGTGCTCTACGCCGTCGACAAGATAGAGCGCCAGCTCAAGGACGGCCACGACCGGCAATTGCACGACGTGGTCCAGCTCATCACGGCGCGCGTCAAGTCCGGGCGCTGAACTTCGCCGGACGTCCATCCGTCCTCCGCGCGCCGTCCCTCCACACCCCCTGTTCACAACCGCGCGAGAGCCGGTGGACAACCTGACAAACGACGTCCAAAGAGGCTATGCTTCCGCTAGCGGCGACGGCCCGGTGGCCCGGTGGCATCACGTACTCCACACGCCGTCCACAACACGCTCCACATGTTCGCCGCCGCGTACGTGCAGGGCGATCGACAAGGGGCTGCGCCATCCACAGACGTTATGACGACGACGAAGAGAACTACATCTCCTCTCTGTAATAGCAAGGAGCCGGCATGAGACTGACAGTCGACCGCAGCGCCCTGGTGGACAAGCTCAACATCCTCGCTCGGGGGGCGTCGACGCGGAGCGCGCTCCCGGTGCTGTCCGGGGTCCTTCTCCAGGCGGCCGACGGCCGGCTCGACCTCTTCGCCACCGACATGGAACTCTCGATCAAGGCCACGCTGGCGACGAGCGTCGAGCAGGACGGTGACATCGTCGTCCCGGCGCGCCTCTTCACCGACGTCGTCCGTAATCTGCCGAGCGAGACGGTCGCGCTCGAGGCCGGCGAGTCGGCCCTGCGGGTCAGCGCCGGCCGGGCGGAGTTCTCGCTCAACTCGTGGCCGGCGAGCGACTTCCCGCAGACGTCGTCCTTCGACATGGAAGGCAGTCTCAGCATCGGCCGGGGGCCGTTCGTCGAGACGCTCGGCAAGGTGGGAAGAGCTGCATCCAGGGACGAGACGCGGCCGATCCTCACCGGGGTGCTGGTCAGCCTCTCCGGCAACATCGTGAAGATGGTCGCCACCGACAGTTACCGTCTTGCCGTCAAAGAGACGCGGCTCGACAGTGAGATCGCCGGCGAGGCGCAGGCGATCGTGCCGGTCAAGGCGCTCGGCGAGGTCGCGCGCCTGGCAGCCGCGCTCGGCGACGGCGACGTCGACATTGCGATCGGCGAGAACCAGGCGCTCTTCCGGCTTGCCGACGAGAAAGGCGACGTCTACGTCGCCTCGCGCCTCATCGACGGGCAGTTCCCGAACTACAAGCAACTCATCCCGGAGAGCTTCGAGCATGAGGTCACGCTGGGCAAGGAACTGGTGACGGCGGCGGCCCGTCGCACGAGCCTGCTCGCCCAGCGCAATGCCCCGCTGCGGCTGACGTTCGCGCCCGGCAGGCTCACGATGCGGGCGCTCACCCAGGACGTCGGCCAGGCCGAGGAATCCCTCGACATCCCGTACGACGGTGAGGAGTTCGAGATCGGCTTCAATCCCGCGTATCTCATCGAGGGTATCGAGGCGGTCGACGAGGACGACGTCAAGCTGCGCTTCACGAACCCTCTTCGTCCGGGGCTCGTGTCCGGGGCCGAGGGTTCCTTCGTCTATCTCATCATGCCGATCCGCCTCAGCGGCTGAGCCGCGGGACGCGGCCGGCCGGCACGAGAGCACCCGGCGCCGCCCCGCACGTCGACATGGACGACATCACTGTACGCTGTCCCGTGCCTTTGGGCGCGTTCGTGAAGCTCGCCGGCGTCGCGTCGACGGGCGGTCACGCGAAGCTCATGGTACAGGAGGGGGAGGTCCGCGTGAACGGCGCAGTCGAGACGCGGCGCGGCCGCAAGCTCGTCGCCGGCGACGTGGTCGGCGTCGCCGGCCGGGAGTTCAGAGTGTGTTCCTCCGCGACCTGAGACTCGTCAACTTCCGTTCGTACTGCGACGAGATCGTGAGCTTCGGCCCCGGTCTGAACGTGGTCGTCGGCGCCAACGCGACCGGAAAGACGAACCTGCTCGAAGGGGCGTTCTTCGCCCTGCGGGGCGCGTCGCCGCGGACGCGGCGCGAGGAGAAGATGGTCGCGTGGGGCGAACGCTTCACGCGGGTGACGGTCCGGCTGGACGGGATCGGCGATCGTTCGCATACGGTCGAGGTCGCATACGCGCCCGGCGAGGGTAAGCGGCTGCGCTGGGACGGTCTCGAGGTGACCGCCGACGACGACCTGCGCAGCCGCTGCCCGGTGTTCATCTTCGTGCCCGAAAGCCTGCTCCTGGTGAAAGGCAGCCCCGCGCGCCGCCGCGCGCACATCGACGCCTACGCGGCGACGGTCGACGGGCCGTACGCCGCTGCGGCGCGCGACCTTCAGGCCGCGCTTCGCCAGCGCAACGCGCAACTTGTGAACGTGCGTGGCGGCGCGACGACGACGACGCTGGATCCCTGGGACGCGCAGTTCGCGCATGCGGCGATCGAGCTAGGCCGCCGCCGCGCCGCCCTGATGGCCGACCTGGGCGACCGGTTCGCCGCCGCCGCCGCCGCGTTGGCGCCGGCCGGCGAACGCTTCGCCCTGGAGCTCGTCTCACCGCTCGCCGGACTCGCGTACGACGAGGAGGCCCTGCTCGAGCAGCTACGCGCCCGGCGAGCCGCCGAGGTGCAGCGCGGGCTCACGTCGCTGGG
>CAZTMO010000159.1:0-1399 GCA_964615105.1 uncultured Thermoleophilia bacterium | reverse complement strand
ACCATACCTCCCGGCGGCCGCGACCTGCGCGTCTTCGGTTCGCAGGGCGAGCAGCGCGCCGCCGTGCTCGCCCTTCTCCTTGCGGAGCAGGCGCTGGCCGCCGAGCGAACGGGCGAGGTCGGCGCCCTGTTTCTCGACGACGTGATGAGCGAGCTCGACGACGCGCGCCGGCGACTGCTCGTCGCCATGCTCGCCGGCGCCGGCCAGACGATCATCACGACCACGAACCGGCACTACTTCACCGACGAGGAGCTTGCCGCGGCGACGGTCGTCGAGCTGCCGCTCGCGGGGGGCGTCTCTTCTGGAGGGAGGCCGTCCGACCCCAAAGGGCAGTAGCATGGGCGAGGCCGCGGGTGGCGCAGCGCACGGGCGCGAGGCCCTGCCGTGATCCGGACGGAGACTGACACGGGCGAACCGAAGAAGCTGAGCGAGATCCTCGACCCCGCCTTGGGGCACCTCACCACGAGCGACCAGGCGCGGGCGTACGGCGCGTGGGCGCGTGCGGCCGGCGACACGGTCGCCGCCAACGCGCGCCCACGGTCCTTCGCCCGCGGCGTCCTCACCGTCGAATGCGCGTCATCGATCTGGGCCCAGGAGCTCACGTATCTGGGCGGGCGGTTGCTGGAGCGTATGGGCGAGGTCGACCCGGGACACCCGGTGGAGCGGTTTCGCTTCGTGACCCGCCGTTCGCCACCCCCGCCTCTATGCCGAGAGGACAAGGCGGCGCCCGCGGCGAACAAGCCCGAATGCGAGGCCGCCATCGCGCCCGCCACAATCGAGGCGGCGCGAAGGGCCGCCGAAGGGGTCGGCGACGAGCGTCTTCGCCGAGCCATCACGGTGGCCCTGGAGGCCGTGTCGGCACAGCCGGCGAAGGGCCCTCCGGACGGCCCGCCGGTCAACCCAAAAAAGTGACGTTTTGCGGCGCTTTCGCATTCCGTGCGGGGTCGCGTGTCGAGGCTCTCTCTGGTATACTCACGCAGGATCTGTGAGCCTGCGCTCAGAGACCCTCATCGACACCGCCCGTCCCTGCGACGCTGCGTGAACCGCTGCCCCTGCGAGGTCGCGTGAAGAAGTCCAGTTACACTGCTGACGACATCCAGGTCCTGGAGGGCCTCGAGCCGGTCCGCGAGCGGCCCGGCATGTACATCGGCTCCACCGGTCCCCGCGGACTGCACCATCTCGTCTACGAGGTCGTCGACAACTCGGTCGACGAGGCGATCGCCGGCTACTGCTCGGCGATCGGCGTCACCATCAACCCCGACAACTCGATCAAGGTGACCGACGACGGTCGCGGCATCCCGGTCGGCATCATGGAGAAGTACGACAAGCCGGCCGCGGAGGTCGTGCTCACCGTGCTGCACGCCGGCGGCAAGTTCGGCGGCGGCGGCTACAAGGTGTC
>CAZTMO010000158.1:0-5069 GCA_964615105.1 uncultured Thermoleophilia bacterium | reverse complement strand
CGGTCGGTCGTATACTCGTGAGCACAGGCTCGGGGGGAACGCGCAGAAACGGAGGTCCAGCAGCATGGCACGTGAGATGGAGTTCACCACCAACTACAGCGATCTCAGCACCGACAACGGTTTCCAGTTCGAGTTCCGCTGCATGCGCTGCGGCAGCGGCTACCGGACGGAGTTCGACGCCTTCGAGCTGAGCACCGCCACCAACGTCCTGGACGGCGCCAGCGGGCTGCTCGGCGGCATGTTCGGACGGGCCGCGGACGTCGCGCAACGCGCCAAGTCGGCGGCCTGGGAGAAGGCGAGCGACAAGGCGTTCGTCAAGGCGCAGCAGGCGATCCTGCCGAAGTTCGTCCAGTGTCCGCGCTGCAGCCAGTGGATGTGCCGCGAGCACTGCTGGAACGAGAAGAAGGGCCTCTGCAAGGAGTGTGCCCCTGACCTGGGCGTGGAGATGGCGGCGGCGCAGGCGAGCAAGTCGGTCGAAGAGGTCTGGGCGCACGCGAAGATGTCCGAGGAGGACAAGCACCTCACCGAGGAGGACTGGCGCGAGGGCATCGTCGCCTCCTGCCCCAAGTGCGGGGCGCCGCAGGCGACCAACGCGAAGTTCTGTGCCGAATGCGGCGCCGACCTCAAGGCGGCGAAGCACTGCACCCAGTGCGGCGCCCAGCTGCAGCCGGGGGCGAAGTTCTGCAACGAATGCGGGGCGCCGGCGGCGTAGCCTTCACCGCGCTCGAACGATCGCCGACTCGGTGAGGCTCAGGTCGCGCGCTCCGGGCTGTCGACGTGGCGCTGCCGCGGCAGAGGCCGACGACGAGCCAGCCGTCCACAGCCGCAGTCGATGCGGACGGCGGCAGCGCCATGGGGGCTCGACCTGGTATGCCCTTACCGCGTGACGACCAGGACCTTGTGGCCGATCGGGCTGCGCTGGTCGTTCCCGGCGCGGTCTCTCGCGTAGACCTTCCAGGTGTAACTCCCTGCAGCGAGCTTGCACGTGAACGTCGCCTTCAGCCATGAACCCGGGCGACGCCAGCCGGGCGTGAGCGTCGCCTTCTTGACGCCGTTGCGGTAGATCTGGATCTGGACGTAGCACTTGTCGGCTTGCGTGTCGGTGACCTTGTAGGTGAGGCCCACCTGCCGGTATCGCCTCACCGTCATCTTCTTCAGGGCGTACGTGCGCGGCCCGGTCGTGTCGCGGCGCCATAGCTGCACGCGATGGTTGTAGGTGTCGGCGACGTACATGTCTCCCTTTTGGCCCTTGTCGACGGCGACGCCCTGTGGATTCTGCAGCGCGCCCGCTGTGTCGCTCTGGCCGAAGGAGCGCCGGTAGGTGGCCGTGGGCGTGCCCGCGGTGTCTATCGACCATTCCTGGATGCGATGGTTGTTCTCGTCCGCCACGAGCAGCGAGAGAGGGCTGGGGATGAAGGCCAGGTCCTGCGGGCCCTGGAACTGACCGGGCCCGCTCCCGCTGACCCCGAAGCTGGACAGCGGCGTTCCATCCTGCTCGAAGACCTGGATGCGGTCGTTGCCGTTGTCGGCCACCCAGACCTTCATCTGGTGATGGTCGAGCGCTATGCCGCTGGGCGCGCTGAAATGGCCGACGGCGTCCCCGCTGGAACCCCATGCATCGTCGTACCGCCACTCGCCGCTGTCCGTGTCGAACCGGTAGCTCACGACACGGTCGTTGCCGGTGTCGGCGACGAACAACAGCCCGTCCGCGGGCTCCACCATGCCGCCCCACCAGACGTCGACGTCGTTCGGGGAGTCGAGCTGGCCGGGACCGGCGCCCGGGCCGGAGCCGATCTCCTGAAGCAGGCTCCAGTCTTCGGTCGAGACGACGAGGATGCGGTGGTTCCCGGTGTCGGCGACGAACAGCTCGGCGCCGTCGTTGCTGAGCGCCAGGCCGCCGGGTCCGCTGAGCGCGCCGCCGCTGGAGCCCGTCCCCGTCCATACGTCCCGGAAGGTGCCGTCCAGATCGAACCGGGCGACGGCGCCGGCCTGTTGGTCGGCGACCCACACGTGATCGGCGCCGACGGCAAGGCGCGTCGGCTTGAACTCGTTCTTGGGCAGTGTCCAGAAGGACTTGACGGGTTTGAACCACGGTCCGAACCACGGCGTGTTCGCGGCGTTCGCCGCCTCGAAGGCGAAGGCCATGAAGGCCGCGCACGCGGTCACCGTCGCGAGAACCGAGATCTTGAGCCGATGCCTGGTCTTGCCATGCGCTGGACAGGGGTGTGGGAGCATCAGCGACCTCCTCGCAGACGTGGCTCCGGTCGCGTCGATTCTTGCATACGGTGGGAAGGTCGGTCGACGAAGCAAAGTGGGCGTCACCTGGCTCAGGTTCAGGCGACGCACGAAGGCCGGTCTCTACGATCGTCCCACCTAAGACCAGACCGCCTGTGGCGCTGGGGCGACCGCGTCTCACAGGGGCGGACGCATCCGGCGCACGCCTGTAGGCTGATCCCGCAGCGCGGCATCAGAGTCTCCCTCAACGCTGGACCCGCCCGTCCTTGCGGCGAAGGTCAGCGGTATGATAGGAATAGTAAGGAACAGGCGGCGACCCCAGGGCGGTCGTTCCCCGCTGGGCATCGAAGGAGGACGGACTCGCGATGAAGAGAACGAGCTCGGACAGCGTTGCACTCGTGGTCGTGGCGCTGTTGATGGTGGTGTTCCTGATGTCGTCCGTGACCGCATGTGGCTCTGATGCAGCCCCGTCCGAAGGCCAGGATCATGTGTCCTCGAACGCGAAGCCAGCGGACGTCATCGAACCGTCTCAGCTCGTCTCACAGGACGAGGCCGAGAGCATCGTCGGGCATGCCCTGGACACGGTCGAGGATTCGAAGGAAGAGCGAGTGGGGCTCAAACAGCGCTTCTACGGATCGAGCGACGATCTGGAGGCGTTCCTGCAGGTCAGCCTCACGCAGCAGGCGGCGATGCCGCCTGAACAGACTCAGACGCCGGAGGACCTCTACCGAGCCATCACGGAGAACTTCGACGACGCGGTCAAGGTGGAGGGGATCGGTGAAGAGGCCTGCTTCGCCACGCCGGGCCTGCACATCCTGGAGAAGGGCTATTACATCCTCGTCGCCGTCGGCAACTTGAGCGTCGAGGCCAACCGGGAGAAGCTCAAGGAAGGGGGCCGGGTGGCCGTCGGCAATCTGCGGACGCTGCTCGAATAGCGGCGGGAAGCGGCCTTTCAGCGCCGGTCGGAGGGCTCCCGCTCCGCTCCGGCTCTCGCCGGACGTGCCGCTCCCAGGCGCAAGGCCGACGCCCGCCGATCCCCGGACCACCTTCGCGGGTAAGGTGGACCTTGTTGCAGACGGTCGCGGGCAGACGCGACCACCGACCCGGGAGGCGCCTCGATGGAGTACCGCGTCGCGAGCACGACGGACCTGCGCGACGGCCAGATGATCGCGGTCACGGCCGGCGATGAGCGGGTGCTGCTCGCAAAGGTCGACGGACGCTATTACGCGACAGCCGCCCGCTGCCCTCACTGGGGCGGCTCGTTGCCCCACGGCACGTTGCACAAAGGGCGCCTGGTGTGTCCGCTGCACGGCGGCACGTTCGACGTGCGCAACGGCGACCTGCTGGAGCCCCCGTCGATGGACGGGCTCTCCTCGTACGACGTACGGGTAGAGGGCACAGAGATCTTCGTCGACCGTCGCGAGGACGTAGGCGGCCCGCGCCTCATGCCGATGTGCGGCCACGAGCCCGATGTAGACCCGCGGCTGTTCGTCATCATCGGCGGGGGCGCGGCAGGAGCGCTCGCGGCCGAGGCGCTGCGCCAGGAAGGCTACCGCGGCCGCATCCTGATTATCAGCGCCGAAGACCGGTGGCCCTACGATCGGCCCAAGCTCAGCAAGGACTACGTCGCCGGCACCGTGGCGGACAAGTGGCTGCCGCTGCGACCCCCGGGGTTCTACGGCGAGCACGGTATCGAGCGGCTGCATGCGAGGGTCACGTCCCTCGACGTGCCCGGTCGCGTCACCACGCTCGAGGACGGCACGGTGTTGAAGCCCGACGCAGTGCTGATTGCGAGTGGGTCGACGGCGCAGGGACTCCCCGTGCCGGGCGGAGGGCTCGCCGGCGTCTTCACGTTGCGTTCCTGGGACGACGCCGAGAGGCTGGTCTCCGCCGCCGGAGAGGCCGGCCGCGCAGTGGTCGTCGGGACCGGCTTCACCGGCATGGAGGTGGCGGCCGGGCTCGCCTCTCGCGGCATCGCGGTGACCGTGGTCGGACGCGACGCGGTCCCGTTCGCGGACTCGCTCGGCGATTCCGTGGGAGAGTTGATCCGCCGCTGTCACGAAAGCCACGGGACGCGGTTCGTCATGGGCCATGGGGTGGGCCGCTTCCTTGGCGAGGGGTCACTGACCGCGGTCGAGCTGGACGACGGGACCGTACTGGAGACCGGACTGGCCGTCGTCGCAGTGGGGGCGCGCCCCGCGACCTCGTTCGTCCGGGGGGTGCGACTCGACGCCGACGGTGGTCTCCCGGTCGACGCCTATCTGCAGGTGGCGCCGGGCGTGTGGGCGGCGGGAGACGTGGCACGGTTCCCGGACGCGCACACCGGGCGTGAGGTGCGCATCGAGCACTGGCGAGTGGCCGAGCAACATGGGCGGGTCGCGGGCCGCGCCATGGCCGGGCGCCCGGAGAGGTTCACCGGCGTGCCCTTCTTCTGGACACAGCAGTTCGAGCGCGAGATCTTCTACGCGGGCGTCGGGTCTGGCTGGGACGAGACACACGTGGATGGGAAGCTTGACGCCTCGGACTTCACCGTCTACTACGTCCGTGGCGGTCGCCCCGTCGCCGCCTGCAGTACCCGCGGCAGGCAGATCGGCGCCTTCATGGAGCTGACGAGGTCCGGCAGGTTGCCGCTCGTCGCCGAGCTGCGAAGGACGAAGGACCTCGACCTCGGCGAGCTGCTGGCCGAAGGGTAGCCCGGTCGCGACGGGCGGGCGTGTCCGCGCCGGCGGGTACGACCGCCCTGTGCGATGTGACGGTATCTGATCAGGAGTGTGAGACGTGATCCGGCTGAAACGGGCGTATGAGGCGGCGGCGGCGGACGACGGGCGCCGCGT
>CAZTMO010000157.1:0-5080 GCA_964615105.1 uncultured Thermoleophilia bacterium | reverse complement strand
GTTGAGCTTCTCGAGCCGCCGGCGCAAGCGCCGCAGGCACTCGGTCTTGTTCTGGTGCTGGCTGCGCCGCGCCCGGCTGGTGACCACCACGCCGCTGGCGCGGTGCCGCAGGCGCACGCCGCTGTCGGTGACGTTCTGGTGCTGCCCTCCGGGACCGCCCGAACGGAACGTGTCGACCTCGCAACCGGCGAGCAGGTCGGCGTCGCTCTCAGGAATCTCGTAGGGCGGTCCCGCGGGGGCGCTCGCGTCGGGATCCCTCACTCGATCCCCCAGTCCCCGCGCACCACCTCGAGCACCCTGGCAGCGAGCCGGTCGGCGCCGGCGCGGGTCAGGTGGATGCCGTCGGTCTGGCGCATGCGCACCCGCTCGCCGCCGGCGTCCTTCAGGTACGCCGCATAGCGTCCTCTCTCGTCGGCGAACAGGTCCCAGGAGTCGATGTAAGTCACGCCCTGGTGCGTGGCGGCGGTCTGCTCGTACACCCGGTTCAGCCTCGCCATGCGCGCCCCGTACGTAGCGTCCCTCATGATCGGTTGGCCGACCCAGTAGAGTCGCCGGCCTCCCGCCGTGGCGATCTTCATCGCCTCAGCGACGCGGAGACGGTACAGGTCGAGCCAGGCGCCTGAGTCCACGTCGAGGACCTTGCCCTTCCACTTGACGTCCTGGGCGTCGTTGCCGCCGACGAGAAAGACCACCGCCTCGGCCTTGGTCTTGACGAGCATGTCGATGAGGCGTTGCGGCCAGTCGAAGTAGTCGGGCCGGCTGAGGCCGCTGCTCACGTGGTAGTCGACACGCGCCTTGATCGGGCTTGTCTCTCCGGCGAGAGCGGCAAAAGGGCGCCCGAACTGGCCGGCCATCGAATCGCCGCCGAGATACAGGCGCAGCGGCCTGGCCGCCGTCACCTCGCGCGGCCAAATCGGCTTTGCTCTGTCGGCGGCCAGGTCGCCGACGTCGTGGTGCGTTCCGCCGCCGCGGCCCAACGCGCGATCAAGAGCCTGCGCCGGCTCGTCGAAGCCGATGGCGCCGCTGAGCGCGGTCATCGGCCGGACGAGCCAGAGGAGCGTCGTGCGGCGAGCCCCGAGCGGCATGGTCGCGACGTCGCGATGCAGCGCGGCCGCGTCGAGCAGGCCGGCGAGGAAGAAGCCCAGCAGCATGGCGGCGAGGGCGGCGCCGGCGGTCGTCCGCCGGCGAGGGCGGCGAGGGCCGTCCGGCGGCCCGCTCGCCGCCACGCGCCCAGCGGCTTCACGGTGGCCGCGTCCATCTCCGCTGTGCACGCCGGGCGATCGCGGCGAGCCTGACGCGTCCTCCGCGGACGCCCGCGTCCCCGGGGCGCCCGCCTCGTCCCCCGCCGTGTCTACCCACCAATCGTCGTGCGGCATTCGGCGTCCGCCTCAGAACCCGAAGTAGATGAACTCGGCGACGCCCTGCGGGCCGAGGTAGTCGATGAGAAAGAGCGCCGCCGCGAGGCAGAGCCCTTGAGCGACCCAGCCCCCGCGCGCGAGGCCGGCGTCGAGGCCCGACCACACGCCTCGCGGGACGAACTGGACGCCGAGGCCGAGGGCGGTCACGGCCAGCACCGCCGGCGTGACCGCCTCGCCGAGCCCGCCAAGGCCGGTCACCAGTCGAGCGAGGACCGCGCCGGCCGCAGCCAGCGAATCGGCCCGAAAGACGACCCAGGCGAGGGCGACGAAATGGAAGGTCAGCAGCCTCTGCCGCAGCCCGACCCCGCGACTCATCGCAGGTTCGAGCGGGCCGGCGCGGCGGCGGCCGGCGCGGCCGTGCTCCAGCACCATGGCGCCGCCGTGCAGGCCGCCCCAGAAGACGTACGTCCACCCCGCCCCGTGCCACAGGCCGGCGAGCAACATCGTGATCATGACGTTGCGCGCCGTCGCGCGCGCACCGCGCCGGCTGCCGCCGAGCGGGATGTAGAGGTAGTCGCGCAACCACCCGGAGAGGGTCATGTGCCAGCGTCGCCAGAACTCGCGCACCGAGCGCGCCGCGTAAGGCGCGTCGAAGTTCTCGGGCAGGATGAGGCCGAGGAGCAAGGCGACACCGACGGCGATGTCGGTGTAGCCGCTGAAGTCGCAGTAGATCTGCGCCGCATACGCATAGATACCGACGAGCGTCTCCCAGCTCGAGTACTGGTCGGGAGCAGAGAAGAGCCCGTCGACCAGGTGCGTGGCGAGAAAGTCCGCGATGAGGACCTTCTTGACGAGCCCACCGAGGATGCGGCGGAAGGCGCGCGCCGCGTCGACGCTGCGCGGGTCACGTGGCGCGTGCAGTTGCGGGAGGAACTCCGCCGCCCGCGCGATCGGCCCGGCGAGGAGGTAGGGGAAGAAGGCGACGTACACGGCGAAGTCGAGCGCGGGCGCGGGCTCGATCCCGCCGCGGTAGACGTCGACCACGTAGGTCAGGATCCGGAAGACGAGGAACGAGAGGCCGACGGGCACGACGAGATCGAGGAGCGGCAGCGACGTGCCCAGCGCGAAGGCGTCGAGGAGACTGCCGAGCGAGGCGACGAAGAAGTCGTAGTACTTGAAGACGCCGAGCACACCGAGGTCCGCGGCGACGGCGACCACGAGCCAGCCACGACGTACGGCGGGCGCGCCCGCGGCGATGCGCACGGCGAAGAACTGGTTCGCCAGCGCCGTGCCCGCGAGCAGCAGGACGAAGCGCCAGTCCCACCAGCCGTAGAAGACTGCGCTCGCGACGAGGATCGTCCACCGCCACAGACGCGGGCGCGGCATGGTGAGCCAGTTCGCGACGTAGACGACGAGAAAGAAGACGGCGAATGTGACGGTCGGAAACAGCATGGCGCCCTCGGCGAAGTGTACGAGACGGCCGTGGCTTTGGCTACAGGACGAGACGCCTCTGGTACGCTTGCGCCCATGGGGCCCGCGGCGAGAGGGCGCGGGCCGGTCCGTGCTCCAAGGAGAAGTCATGGCGAACCAGTCCGGCGATGCGTGGGACCTTCCGTTTGCGGCGAGCGAGTATGCGGCGCGCCTGGCCGGCGTGCGCACCGAGATGGCGCGCCGCGGCGTCGACGTGCTCTACGTGACCTCACCCTCGAATCTGAACTACCTGCTCGGCCACCGCGCCGTCTGGTTCGACCCACGCAACGTGACCGGCCTCGCAGTGCTCGCCGCCGACGTCACCCCGATCTACTTCGACACCTACGACCACGCGCCCGGCTGGCCGCCGACGATCGCCGACACGGTCGAGTACGGCGAGCACGGCTTCTACTACCCCGAGGGTCCGCAGGTCGTGGCCGACACGCTCAAGGCGCGCGGCCTGCTCAAAGGACGCGTGGGGCTTGAGTACTGGAGCTGGGCGCCGGGCGGACCGGCGTTCGCCGAGCTCGCCCGGCGCCTCTCGGCGGCGGGCGCCGCCGAGGTCGTCGACGGCTCCTGGATCGTCGACCACGTGCGCCTCGTCAAGTCGCCGAAGGAGCTCGAGTACACGCGCGAGGCGCTGACGATCGCCGACGCCGCCTACGAGGCCCTCGCCGAGGCGCTCGTGCCCGGCATGACCGAGCACGAGATCGACGCCCTGCTCGCCTACGAGTGCAAGCGACGCGGCGGCGACGAGCCCGGCATCCGCACCATGGTGCGGACCGGGCCGCAGACCGCCGCCTTCCACGCCCCCGCCGGCGACCGCAAGATCCGTCAGGGCGACCTCCTCATGATCGACATGTCGGCGACCCGCCACCAATACCACGGAAACACGGCGCGCGCCTTCTCGATCGGCGGCAACGACTTCTGGGCCGACGCCCTCGCGAAGCTCGTCGCCGCCCGCGACGAGACCTGCGCCCAGATCCGTCCGGGCGACCCGACCCAGAGGCTTCAGGACCTCATGGACGCGGCCGTCGACGCCGCCGGCCTTCGTGAGTACGTCTGGTGGGTCGGCGGCTACGTCCTCGGCATCTCCGTTCCGCCCGATTGGGTGGGCCACGTCTACCTGAACGACGAGGAGGGCTTCGAGCCCGGCGTCTTCGACCCGGGGTTCGTCGCCAACTGGGAAGTCCAACTCTGGGACCTCCCGGACGGTGGCGGGGTCGGCGTCATCGACACGATGATCGCCACGGCGCAGGGGATCGAGGTCCCGGCGCGGTTCCCCGGGACGCTGACCGTCGTTTGAGCGGGGCGGGGCCGGCCGGCCCCTCGCCACGTGTCGGGCCGGGCGGCCTCGAGCATCGTCTCAGGCCGGCCGGTCCGGAACGTCGCCTCAGGCCGGCCAGAACTCCTCGTAGCCCGGCGCGACGCGCGGCCACGGCCTGGCCGCCTCCCACGCCTCGCCCAAGGCGAGCACGAGGCCGTCGGCGAAGCGCGGGCCCGTGATCTGGAGCCCGAACGGCACTCCGTTCGGGCAGACGCCGGCCGGCACGCTCAGCGCGGGGTGGCCGGTCACGTTCTGCGCCTGGGTGTTGTAGACAGACCACGGCGTGCCGGGCAGGTCCTCGCCCGACAGCAGACCGTCGGCCGGGTAGCCCTCGGTCGCCATGGTCGGCGTGACGATGACGCCGTCGGCGCCGAGCAGGTCGTCGAGCTCGCGCACGAAGTCGAAGCGGCGGCGGCGCGCGGCGAGGTAGTCTTCGAACGTGATCCCGAGCCCGAAGCGCATGGCGCCGCGGAACGCGGGGTGCAGGCGCTCGGCGTTGGCCTCGATCCAGTCACGGCCCATCTTGTGCGCCTGCTCTGCCGCGGCGGTCATCGTCCAGTCGGCGTCGATGTTGCCGGCCTTGAACACCGCTTCGGGCTCGAGCGGCTCGACGGAGAGCCCGAGGTCGGCCTCGAGCGCCCGCAGGGCGCCGGCGAAGAGACCCGCGACGGCCGGCGGCAGGGGGCCCCAGTCGGCGAAGCGGGGCGCCGCGGCGTGAAGGTTCCGGCTGAGAAGTCCGCGCCGGTCATCGACGACTACCTGCCGAAAAACGGCAATCCCGGCTACCGGGTGTCGCGCTACGAACTCGACCTCGAGTACCGGGTGGCGATCAACCGGCTGTCCGGCACGGCGACGATCACCGCGGTGACGCTCGTCGAGCTGCAGCAGTTCAGCCTGGACCTGTCCGGCGCGCTGTCGGTCGCCA
>CAZTMO010000156.1:1736-5115 GCA_964615105.1 uncultured Thermoleophilia bacterium | reverse complement strand
ATTCGGGGCTGGAGAACGGACGCACCTACGTGTACTCGGTCTTCGCGCGGCACCCCGGCGGAGAGTGGGTGCGATGGGACGACCTCGAGCTGACGCCGGAGGCGCAGCACGCGTCCGGCGGCGCGGGCCGCGTGCGGCCGGCCGCCGCCGCTGCCGCTCTCGTGCTCCTCGCCGCGCTCCTGGTCGTCGCGCTCGCGCTCGCCGCCGGGTTCGCGCTCCCCGCATGGTCGGAGGGGCAGGGGGACGGGCAGGGTGGCGCGAAGACGGCGGCCGGAGAAGCCCGGGCCGCCGCCTGGGGCGTCGCCGTCGCCGATCCGCGTGTCGCGGCCCTCCTCGGGGGACGCGAGGCGGCCTCCTCCGCCGACGATGTGACCCTCTGGCCCACCGAAGACGATCCGGTCGGGGCGACCGTGTATCTCCTCTGGCCGGAAGGTGTGCCCACGACGGTCGACGCCGAGCTCCCTGTCGTCCGCCGCCCCGACCCCGACCAGCCGCCCGTCGCTCCCTACAAGGTCGTCACCCACTGGGTGCGCGCCGCGGATGTGACCGGTCTGCGCGTCCTCGTCGACCTCTCTCGCGGCGACGTCCTCGAGGTCTACCCGTGGGACGAGCACGGGGACTTCACCCTCCACGAAGACACCACGCCGCCGTTCTCGTGGCTGCCCTGGTTCACGTCGCGCGCCTGGGTGCTTCTGCCGCTGTTCGCCGCGGGGGCGCTTTACCTCGGCATCCGGGCCTATCTGCACTCGCGCGCCTGGCGTCGCCGTCTTCCGTCGATGTCGCGGCACGACCGGCAGTTCCTGGGACGGGTCCTCGTGGCGCTGCTCATGGTGGCCGCTCTCGCCCTCATGGTTGGGGTCGTATGGCGCGCCGTCACCGCGCCCATCCTCGACCCCGACCGGCTGGTCGGCGGCGACCTCTCGACCTGGCCGCTCGTGCTCATCCCGCCGCTCCTCTACGTCGCCGCGATCGGTCTCGAGTTGGCCGGCGGGCCGCACCGGGTGGCCTGGGCGCTCGTCGGCCTGATGGCGGGCGTCTCGTGCGTCTACGTGCTCGTCGCCATGCAGGCGGCCGCCGTGACGAACGTCACCCTGCTCTACTACGTTCTGCTCGGCTGCCTGACTCTGGTCGCGATCCCGCGCGCGTTCGCGCCCGGCAAGCTCGGCTGGAGCCGAAGCACCGGGCGCGCCGGCCCGTCCTTTTAGCGGAACGGGCGCGCGCGGACTCGCCGCGCCGTCCGGCGCGGCGCCGCCCACACCGGGGAGGGGACATGGGAGAGAAGCTCATCCACAAGCTCAGGTCCAGAGAAAGCGATCGCTGGGTCGTGCTCCACTGGGAGCACGAGAGCGACGACCCGGGCGAGGTCATCGTCGTGAAGTCGGACGTCGGGAACGCCGGCTCGCTCGCGGAGCTCTTCGTGGAGCACCCCGAGCAGCGGGCGATCTACTTCGACACCGGCACGCAGTGCCAGGACCAAGACGTCATGGGCGACACGAAATACTACTACACCGTCTTCGCCCAGGCGCCGGACGGCAGCTGGCACCTGCAAGGCGAGGAGCACGTCCACACGAAGCCCACGCTGCCCGACTACGAGCGGATCAAGTTTCACGAGGACGGGACGCTGCTCGCGAAGCTCGACACCCTGCGCGTCGGCGTGTTCTCGGGCGGCGGCTACAGCATGGGCGGCACCTGAGCTCCTAGCGCTCGATCAGCTCGACCCAGTTGCCGTCGGGGTCGGCGACGAAGGCGATCCGATGGCCTTCGCCCTGGAGCGGCGCGGGCGGCCGGCCCACGTCCGTGCCGCCGGCCGCCAGCAGCCGCGCGTACTCGCCCTCGATGTCGTCGACGTCGAAGGCGAAGTGACCGAAGCGTGCGCCGCCGTCGTACGGCGTGTCCTTGCCCCAGTTGTAGACGAGCTCTATGGCGAACGCTCCGTCTGGCTTGGCCATGAACGCCAGCGTCGCCTCGTTCTTCGTCAACTCGCTCTTGTGGTCCAGCTTGAGGCCGAGCGCCTCGTAAAAGGCGATCGCCCGGTCGAGGTCCATGGTCCGCGTCGCCACGTGGACGAACTCCATCGCAGCCTCCTCTCGTCAAACGAACGCTCGCGTCGGCCTCGTTCTACCCGGCGGGGCTATACTCCAGCCGATGTCGATCCGGTTCTACAAGGACAAGCGCCCCGAGTTCGGCCGCGCCGTCTACATCGACGTCGACGCCGTCATCATCGGCGACGTCGTGATAGAGCGCGGCGCCAACATCTGGCCGGGCGCCGTGATCCGCGGCGACGTCGAGCGCATCACCATCGGCGCCGAGGCCAGCATCCAGGACAACTCGGTCCTGCACTGTGACCCGGGCTACCCGATGCTCGTCGGGCAGCGCGTCGTCGTCGGTCACGGCGCGATCCTGCACGGGGCGACGATCGGCGAGGGCGCGCTCGTCGGGATGGGCAGCACGTTGCTCAACGGCTGCATGATCGGCGCGCAGAGCATCGTGGCGGCGGGTTCGCTGGTCACGCAAGGCAAGGTCTTCCCGCCGCGCAGCATGATCATGGGCGCGCCGGCGACGCTGGTGCGCGAGCTCACCGACGACGACGTGGAGAAGGCCGGTGAGCTGCACCGGCGCTACTTCCGGCGCGCGCAGGAGTTGATCGAGATGGGCGTCGGCGCCGACCTCGCGCCGTTCCGCGACAAGCGCGGCTGAAACGGCGGGTTCAACCAGGCCTGCGTCGATCCTCGAGTTCTTCCACGAGCTGCGGCAGGATGTCGCCGCCCCGTCCTTTGAGATAGATCGTCGCCTGCGAGCTGAGGGCGCTCGGCTCCGGGTTCACGTCAATGACGGTAGCCCCGGAGTGGATCGCCTGCAGGGGCAGCGCCGCCGCCGGAAAGACGATGCCCGACGTACCCACGATGAGCATCGCGTCGCAGGCGGCGCAGAGGAGCTGCCCCCTGTCCAGCGCCTCGTGGGGCAGCGCCTCGCCGAACCACACCACGTCCGGACGCATGAGATCGCCGCAGACCGGGCAGCGCGGCGGGCGTTCCTCTTGGTCCTCGAAGTCCTCGCGCGTGTAGCCGCCGTGCTTGCGGTACAGGCAGGCGAAGCGGTGCATCGTCCCGTGCAGCTCGATGACGTCGCTCGACCCGGCGCGCTGGTGCAGGCCGTCGATGTTCTGGGTCACGACGGTCACGCTGGGGAAGAGCCGCTCGAGCTCGGCGATGGCGCGGTGGCCGGGGTTCGGCTGGGCGCCGGCGATGACGCCGAAGCGGTGCTCGTACCAGGCCCAGACGAAGGACGGGTCGCGCAGGTAACCCTCGAGCGTCGCCATCTCCATCGGGTCGTACTTGCGCCAAATGCCCTCTTCGGGGTCGCGAAACGTGGCGATGCC
>CAZTMO010000156.1:0-1636 GCA_964615105.1 uncultured Thermoleophilia bacterium | reverse complement strand
TCGGGTCGTACTTGCGCCAAATGCCCTCTTCGGGGTCGCGAAACGTGGCGATGCCCGACTCGCGGGACACGCCCGCGCCTGTGAAGACGACCACCTTGCGGGCGCGGGCAAGGGCTCGCGCCGCCGCCTCGATGCTGTTCTGGACCATCGCCGTCGATTGTAGCGCGGGCGCGTCGGCCTGGTCGCGAGGCCGGCGGCCGATTCCGTTCACAGCGGCGCCCCAGCGGGTTACCAGGGACGTCGCAGTCTCACGTGGGACGCTGGCCTCGGTCCCGAAGCGGTTGACGCGTGGAGCCCCCAGACCCCTCAGGCGCGGAGATCGCGACGGGGCCGACCCACACGAGGCGCCGGAGGGCTCGTCACCCTCCGGCGCCCGACTCGCTCGACACTCGCCGCGTCGCGTGTCCCGTGCCGTCGCGAGTCCGGCGTCGTTCCCGAGTCCGTCGCCGCGCCGCACCGTCCTCGAACGGCGACGGGATTGGCCCTTCGGGCCCTCCCGTCGCCGTTGCCGCAGCCACGTGCCGGATGCTAGCGTTGAGTCCTCATCCGCGATGCGAGTCCGCGGCATGACGATCCGGAGTCACGATGCCCACCGGCCGGGGACCGGGGGCCGAGGAGGGAAGCCATGCCTGACGCACAGGGTCAGCCCACGGCCGAAGAGCTGAAAGCCAAGGCCTACCAGCCCATGGAGGACGCCGCGAAGCTCCACCCCTTCTACCGCGGCAAGATCGAGACGACCCTCAAGTGCTGCATCCGCGATTTCCAGGACTTCGGCATCTGGTACACGCCGGGCGTCAGCAAGCCGTGTCTCGAGATCAAGGACGACCCCGAGAAGGTTTATGCACACACGAACAAGTGGAACACGGTGGCCGTCATCAGCGACGGCACCCGCGTCCTCGGCATGGGCGACATCGGTCCCAAGGCGGGCATGCCGGTCATGGAGGGCAAGTCGCTCCTCTTCAAGTACCTCGGCGGGGTGGACGGCTTCCCGCTGATGGTCGACACCAAGGACCCGGATAAGTTCATCGAGTTCGTGAAGCTCGTACAGCCCGGGCTCGGCGGTGTGAACCTCGAGGACATCGCCCAACCGAAGTGCTTCCGTATCCTCGACACCCTCCGCGAGGAGTGCGAGATCCCCGTCTGGCACGACGATCAGCAGGGCACGGCGTGCGTCACCCTCGCCGGCCTCGTCAACGCACTCAAGGTCGTGGGCAAGAAGATCGACGAGGTCAAGATCGCCTTCATCGGGTCGGGCGCCGCCAACGTCGCCATCAGCCGGCTGATCTTCGCCTACGGCGCCACGCCGGCCCTCTGCCGCGTCGTCGACAGCAAGGGCATCCTCCACAAGAAGCGCGACGACATCGAAGCCGTCAAAGCGGAGTGGGTCGACAAGTGGAAGTACTGCCAGATCACCAATGAGGAGCAGCGTCAAGGCGGGATCGCCGAGGCGCTCAAAGACGCCGACGTCTGCATCGCCCTCAGCAAGCAGGGCCCGGGCACGATCGAGAAGGACTGGGTCAAGGCGATGGCGTCCGACTCGATCGTCTTCATCTGCGCCAACCCCGTGCCCGAGATGTGGCCGTGGGACGCCAAGGCGGCCGGGGCGGCCGTGGTGGCCACCGGCCGCAGCGACTTC
>CAZTMO010000155.1:0-5118 GCA_964615105.1 uncultured Thermoleophilia bacterium | reverse complement strand
GGCAAGCTCGAGGTCATCCACCTGCTGCGCGCCCTCGAGGCCGGCGCCGACGGCGTGTACGCCGCCGGCTGCCTCGAGGGCGAGTGTCACTACCTCAAGGGCAACCTCTGGGCGCGCCGGCGCGTCGAGCACGCCAAGCGTCTCGTCGCCGAGGTCGGGCTCGAGCCCGAGCGCGTCGAGATGTACAACATGTCGTCGGCCATGGGTCCCGAGTTCGCCCGCGTCGCGACCGAGTTCACCGCGCGCATCAAAGGGCTCGGGCCGAACCCGCTGCGGCGCCACGGTGTGTCGCCGCACGCCGCGGCCCGTGACGCCGCCGCGGACGTCGCCATGCCCGAGGAGGCGCCGGCCGGCGCAGCCGAGCCGGCGCCCGACACCGCTTCACCGTCCGCCCCGACCGAGAAGGGACCCGCCGAATGATCACCGCGGAACGCAAGCCGTTCGACGAGATCCTCACGCTCGTCGACGGGCACAAGAAGGTCCTCGTCGCCGGCTGCGACACCTGCGTCGCGATCTGCCTCACCGGCGGCGAGAAAGAGGCCGAGATCCTCGCCAGCGAGCTGCGCATGAAAGCGCAGGCCGACGGGCGCGAGGTCGAGGTCGAGCACACCGCCGCGATCCGCCAGTGCGAGTGGGAGTACCTCGACATGATCGCCGCCAAGGTCGACGAGGCCGACGTCGTGCTCAGCATGGCGTGCGGCATCGGCATCCAGAGCATGGCCGAGAAGTTCGCGCCCAAGCTGGTCGTCCCCGCCGTCAACACGAACATGCTCGGCATGCCGCAGGAGCACGCCGTCTGGCTCGAGCGCTGCGGGGCCTGCGGCGAGTGCATCATCGGCGAGACCGCGGGCATCTGCCCTGTCGTACGCTGCAGCAAGAGCCTCATGAACGGGCCCTGCGGCGGGTCGCACGACGGCAAGTGCGAGGTCACGACCCCCGAGAAGGAAGAGATCGACTGTGCCTGGCACCTCATCTGGGAGCGACTCAAGGCCCAGGGGCGCGAGGAGCTGATGTACGTGAACAGGCCGCCGAAGAACTGGAGCAGGAGCAGCTCCGGCGGCCCCCGCAAGATGGTGCGCGAGGAGGCGAAGCCGGTATGAGCGGTACATCTACGTCGTCCCGCTCGTGTACGCGGGAAAGGGGCGCGTCATGACCGGGAACGGGTACAAAGCCGACACCAACCTCGAGAAGATCCTTGCCGCGGGCCGGTTCGCCGTCACCGGCGAGTGTGGCCCGCCCAAGTCCGCCGACGGCGGCGTCATCGAAAAGAAGGCGCAGATCCTCAAGGGTTACGTCGACGCCGTCAACATCACCGACAACCAGACGGCCGTCGTGCGCGTGTCGTCCATCGCCTCCGGCTACACGGCGCAGCAGAACGGCGTCGAGGCGATCATGCAGATGACCTGCCGCGACCGGAACCGCCTCGCGATGCAGGCCGACCTGCTCGGCGCCCACACCCTCGGCATCCACAACTGTCTCTGCCTCACCGGCGACCACCTGAGCTTCGGCAACCACCCCGAGGCCAGGGGCGTGCACGACCTCGACGCCATCAACCTCATCGAGATGCTCAGGAGGATGCGCGACGAGAAGAAGTTCGACTGCGGCGAGGAGATGGACGTCGCGCCGAAGTTCTACATCGGCTGCGCCGAGAACCCCTTCGGCGATCCGTTCGAGTTCAGAGCGATGCGCCTCAAGAAGAAGATCGAGGCCGGCGCCGACTTCATGCAGACGCAGTGCATCTTCAACATCCCCAAGTTCAAGCAATGGATGGAAGAGGTGCGCGCCATGGGTCTGCACCAGGAGATCAAGATCCTCGCCGGCATCACGCCGCTCAAGGGCGTCGGCGGGGCGCGCTACATGCAGAAGTTCGTGCCCGGCATGGACGTCCCGCAGGAGATCGTCGACCGCATGGCGAGCGTCGAGAAGGGCCCGCCCTCGCACGCCGAGGGCAAGAAGCTGGCCGTCGAGATGATCAAGGAGCTCGCCGAGGTCGAGGGCGTCGCCGGCATCCACATCATGGCCGTCGAGTGGGAAGAGGCCGTCCCCGAGATCGTCGAGACCGCCGGGCTGCTGCCGCGGCCGGCGGTGGCGTGAGGGGGCGGCCATGACGACCGCCCTCGCCGCCCCCGATGCCGTCCTCGCCGGCGCCATCCGGCGCGGAGCGGGCATCAACGCCTACAAGTGCTACCAGTGCAAGCGCTGCACGGCCGGGTGCCCGGTGGCCGGCTACGCCGGCCTTCACCCGGCCCAGATCGTCCGCGCCGTGCAGCTCGGCGACCTCGACTCGATCATGGCCGACAAGTTCATCTGGCTCTGTACCGGCTGCCAGACGTGCAGCACACGCTGCCCGCAGGAGATCGACGTCGCCGGCATCATGGACGAGCTGCGCATCCTCGCCTACGAGCACGACCTCGTGCGCAAGGACGCCCCATTCGCCGGCATCCTCAAGTACAACGCCGATTCGTTCAAGCGCTGGGGTCGCATGTACGAGCTCGAGCTGCTGGCGCGCGACAAGCTCACGCGCCCGAGCAGCATGACCGACGACCTTGTGCTCGGCGTCAAGATGGTCGCGAAGGGCAAGATCGGTTTTCTGCCGAGCACCGGCGGCGACCGCGCCCAGATGAAGCGCATGGTCGAGGCCGCCGAGCGCATCGAGAGGCAGCGCCGCACCGGCGGCGCTTCGCCGCCCGCCGCCGAGTCTCCCGACGCCCCGCCTTCCGGCGGCGAGGGAGGCCGGTCATGACCGCCCTCGCCTACTACCCCGGTTGCTCGCTGCACAGCACGGCGACCGAGATGGACGCCAGTTTCAAGGTCACCTGCGAAGCCCTGGGAATGGAGCTGCGCGAGATCCCCGGTTGGGAGTGCTGCGGCAACACCGCGGCGCACTCGATCAACCGCCTGCTCGCCGCCGCCCTGCCGGCCAACGAGCTCGCCAAGGTAAAGGACGACATGCGGCTCGACACGGTGGCGGTACCGTGCGCCGCCTGCTTCAGTCGCTTTCAGACAGCGACGTACGAGATCGCCGAGGACACGCGCCTCGCCGCCGGCGTGGCCGAAGTCGTCGGGCGGCCGTACTCCGGCGGCGTCACCGTCTGGAACATGGTCGACGTCTACCACGACGGCGTCGGCGTCGAGGCTCTGAAGGCCGGGGTGACACGGCCGTTCGGCGGGCTCCGGGTCGCCTGCTACTACGGCTGCCTGCTCACCCGCCCGCCCAAGGTCACGCTGGCCGAAGACCCGGAGTACCCGACGCACATGGACGCCGTCGTCGAGGCGCTCGGCTGTAGGGCCGTCGACTGGGGCTACAAGACCGACTGCTGCGGCGCCAGCCTCGCGCTCTGCGAGCAGAGCGTCGTCGTCGACCTCACGCGCCAGATCCTTCAGAACGCGCGCGACTGCGGCGCCGAGGCCGTCGCCGCCGCCTGCCCGCTCTGCCAGGTGAACCTCGACACGCGGCAGGACGACATCGCCAAGTCAGACCCGTCCTGGCAGCGCGTCCCCGTGCTCTACGTGAGCCAGATGGTCGGGCGCGCGCTCGGCATCGACGGCGCGCGCCTCGGCCTCAAGAAGCACATGGTCGACGTCGCGGCAGTGATGGGCTGAGTCGCGTCCGCTTCCCGCGCGCTCAAGGCAGGCCGCCGGCCTGCCGACAGCGAAGGGGCAGTCACAGTCCATGCCGCCGCCGGGCCTGCGCACCGGGGCCGTCGCAGGTGGCCGCCTTGAGGAGGGCGCATGCGCTCAGCACGTAAAGACCCACAGCACGGCGTGAAGAGACGGGCGGCGTACGTCACGCTGGCGCTCGTCGCGCTGGTGGCGCTCACGGCGCTGCTCGCCGCCTGCGGCGGCATCGAGGGCACCTACAAGCTCACCAAGGGCGACGACGCCATGAAGGAGTTCACCCTCAAGCTCGAGGGCGACGAGTTCACGCTCGCCGGCCCCAACCCGTTGGGCGGCGACGACGTGTCGCTCACCGGCACCTACACCGTCGACGGCGACAAGATCTCGCTGAAGATGCAGGGCGAGGAGTCGGAGGTCGGCAAGATCGACGGGAACAAGCTGGTCTTCGACGACGTGACCTGGGAGAAGTGAGGCCGACGGCGAGCCGCGATCGCCGCGCCGCGATCGCAGCGCGGACGACCGGCAAGGAAGGCGCGAACGCAGGGCCGGGGAGCCTGGGCTCCCCGGCCCTTCCTCTTCCCTCCCGAGAGCGCCCCGGCCGGGCCGCGCCAGAGCGGAGTCGCGGCCGTCACCAGCAAGACGAAGAAGAGCATCGCCACAAGGACAACAGGCGCCGACGGCCATCAACGGGTGTGGCGCCCGGCGGCGCTGGTCCGGCGCGGCGGTGCGCGCCGCACCGGGAGCCGGGCTCACCACGACGCCCGTCGCACGAGTTTACAGACGATTTCTTTGTGATATCATTTCCATAGCGCCCGTCCGTTGGCGGGTGAGAGCCATGGAGGTGAAGGTCATGTCGACCGAACGTGCGGCCAGGACGCTCAACGGGTGGGCGATGCTGGTCGTCAATATCGCTCTGTACGCGGCCGCGACGGCGCTCTTCGTGTTCTCGTTCCTCGAGGGCGGGGAGACGGCCGGCGGCAGTGCGGTCCCCGTCTGGTGGATGTTCGTCGCCGCCTGCGTCGTGCTCACCCTGGCGATCCTCGTCAGCCCCGGGTTCTTCACGCTGCAGCCCAACGAGGCGCGCGTGCTGATCCTCTTCGGCGCCTACAAGGGCACGAGCCGCGAGACCGGCTTTCGCTGGGGCAACCCGTTCTTCGCCAACGGCAGCGCCACCGCGCAGAGCAGCGCGCTCACCAAAGCGGCCGAGCAACTCGCCGCGGCGGCCAAGAAGGACAGATCCCAGAACAAACCGCGCACGCTGGGCCGCTACAAGGTCTCGCTGCGCGCCCGCACGCTCACCGGCGACCACCTCAAGGTCAACGACCGCCGCGGCAACCCCGTCGAGATCGCCGCCGTGATCGTCTGGCGCGTCGAGGACACGGCCCAGGCGGTCTTCGACGTCGACGACTACGAGCAGTACGTGGCGATGCAAAGCGAGACGGCGTTGCGCCACGTCGCCAGCTCGTACGCGTACGACCACGGCGAGGGCGAGGAGGGCGA
>CAZTMO010000154.1:1788-5137 GCA_964615105.1 uncultured Thermoleophilia bacterium | reverse complement strand
CGCCGGGGCGGGCTTCGTGGCCCGCCCCGGCGTCCCTCGTCCTTGCGCGGTCCGCTCGTCCGAACGCCCGCCGTACGGCCGTCAGGGAGTCAGCCGCTCAGGCCTCCGCTGCCAGATCGCCGCCGTTCGGCTGCGGCGAGGCGCAGAAGGCGCACTTCTTCGCCGCCGCGGGGATCTCACTCAGGCACTCCGGGCACTGCTTGACCGTCGGCTCTGCCGGTGCCTTTCCCCTCGCCCTGAGCTCGTTGATCTTGTTCATCGGCACCACGATCACGAAGTAGATCGCCGCGGCGATGAGCACGAACGTGACGACGGCGTTGATGAAGGAGCCGTATTTGTAGACGGCGTCGTTGATGGTGAAGGTCAGGCCGCCGAAGTCGGGCTTGCCGACGATCATCGCGATGATCGGCATGATGAGATCGTTGACGAGCGAGGTGACGACGGCGCCGAACGCGGCTCCGATCACGACCGCCACGGCCAGATCGACGACGTTGCCGCGCAGGATGAAGTCCCTGAACCCTTTGATCATGCTGGTCCCTCCGTGATTCTCCGTTGCTGCGTCTTTCCGCCGTCTCACCGAAAGGGGCTCGGCGCCTGTGGCCGCAGGAGACGCGCCGCAGAGCGGCGCGACAAGGGCGGTCGGGCGGGCGCCTCACGGCGCCCGCCCGACCCTGTTCTCGTTCGCCCCCCGGCGCTCGGCTCAGCCGGCCTTCGCCAGGTTCTGCGCGACGAACTCCCAGTTCACGAGCTTGTCGAAGAACGCCTGCACGTACGCGGGACGCACGTTCTGGTAGTCGAGGTAGTAGGCGTGCTCCCACACGTCGACCGTGAGCAGCGGCGTCGCCGCCGTGGTCAGCGGCGTCTCGGCGTTCGGCGTGGTCACGATCTTGAGCGCGCCCGCCTCGGAGACGAGCCAGACCCAACCGCTCCCGAAGCGGCCCGCAGCGGCCGTCTTGAAGGCTTCGACGAACTGGTCGTAGCCACCGAAGGCCGCATCGAGCTTCGTCGCGAGGTCGCCCGCAGGGGCGCCGCCGCCGCCCGGCTTCATGCCCTCCCAGAAGAAGGTGTGGTTCCAGACCTGGGCGGCGTTGTTAAAGAGCGGGCCGGGTGCGGCGCCCTTGATGACCTCCTCGAGCGGCTTGCCCGCGAGGTCCGTGCCTTCGATCAGCTTGTTGAGGGTGTCGACGTACGTCTTGTGGTGCTTCCCGTAATGGAAGCTGATCGTCCTCGCCGTGTACACCGGTTCGAGCGCGTCGTCGGCGTACGGGAGGGGCGGCAGTTCGAACGCCATTCGTCCTCCTTGGTCGATGCTGTGCCGTGTGGCAGGTACCGGGCGATGCCGCGTCCGCCGACCGACGGGCAGACCGTCAGCCGACGTCGACCTCGATCGCCCCGCCGTCGTTGACCCTGACCGGGAAGGTCTTGAGGTCGTGGACGCGGGTCTTCCACTGCAGGCGCTTCTCGAGGCGCGCGAAGCGCCGGTGCGCCTCCGAGAGCTGCTCATCGCCGAAGTAATGGTCGATCGGCCAGCTCAGGTTCTTGCCCGTACGCACGTCGAACTGGGCCTTGTGCAGCGGGCAGGTGACGATCCATCCCTCGAGAGCGCCCTGGTCCAGCGGCGCGTTCTGGTGCCCGCAGCGCCGGCTGACGGCGTAGACCGCGCCGTCGTAGTTGCAGAGGCAGATCTCCTCTTCGCCGACGCGCACGTACTTGGTCCCCCCGGGGACGATGTCGTCGAGCCGCGCGACCTCATGCCACATCGCGTCCTCCTCTCAGGCCTCGTCCGGCGGGAACTGCGGCAGGCTGTCCGGATCGGTCACGTCCTTGTGCACGAAGAGACCACACCAGCAGCGCTTCATCGCATCGAAATGGGCGCGATGGAAGGGGATGCACGGACAGACGATCTTCATGTCGTCGTCGCGGGCGCCGCTGCGCCCCTGACAGGGGCAGTACGGCGCCCCGTGGTCCTGCTCGAGCTTCACTTCCTGCTCGAGCAGGAAGTCGGCGAGCTCCTCGTCCGGCGTGAACTTGAAGCCCAGCGGATCGACGACCTTCTCGTACAGATAGCGCAGTGCGTCCTTGCGCGTCGCGTCGGTCATCGTCATCACCCCACCGACTTGAGGAGTTCGAGATAGCGGTCGACGTTGAAGCCCACGACGACCTCGCCGTTGATCACGACCACAGGAAAGCGACGGCCGCCGCTGAGATCGAACGCCTTGTCGGCGGCCGCCTTCTGCTCGTCACCCTTCAGCAGGTCGACGTCGACGGACTCGAACGGCACGCCCGCGTCGGCGAACCACCGCTTGGCCTTGCGACACCAGGGGCAGGTGCTCAGCGCGTAAAGCAGGACCTTGTCGGCCACGTCACGCCTCCTCGAGCCGCACGAGGACCTTGCCGTCCTCGACCTTGACCGCGAACGTCGACATCGAGAGCTCGGGCGCGTCGAGGAACTCGCCGTCGCGGATGTCGAAGCGCCAGTCGTGACAGGGGCAGGTGAGCGTATAGCCGTCGAGGCCGCCCTCCTCGAGAGGACAGCCCATGTGGACGCACCTGTTGGCGATCGCGAAGAGCTCGCCTTGGCGACGGATGAGCAGGACGGCGAGGCCCCTGGGGTACACGGCGAGGGGGACGCCCTCCTTCACCTTGGCGTCGTCGACGGTCGTCACCCACGACGGTCCTGACACGGCTCGCCCCTTCCACACACGGACACGTACGGCTCGCTGTGACCCGTGGGGCGGGGCCTTTCGCCCCGGCACCAGGCTGTAAGGCGCGGCGCCCGCCGCGTCACGGGTCGCTGCCGTCCTTCCCCCGCGGGCGCGAAGACAAACTGCGGCGGCGCCCGCACCTACCAGCGCTCGCGGTGCACACGCGCCGCGTCGAAGCGCTCGCCCGGGGGTTTGCGCCGCGCCGGGTGGCCGACGGCGACGATCGCGAACGGGACCACATGCTCGGGCACCCCGAGCAGGCGGCGAAGGCCGTCGACGCGCTCGAGGACCGGATGGACGCCGAGCCAGACGGCCCCCAGACCGAGCGCCTCGGCCTCGACAAGCGTGTTCTCGGTCGCCGCGGCGCAGTCCTGCTCCCAGAACTGCGGCCACTTCTCGAGCCGCGTGTCGCCGCAGACGACGATCGCGACGGCAGCCTGGGGCAGCATGCGCGCGTACGGATGGACCTCGGTGATCGCCGCGAGCATCGCGCGATCGCGGACGACGACGAACTGCCAGGGCCGCTGGTCGCCGGCCGAGGGAGCGGCCATGGCGGCGCGGAGCAGCCGCTCGACGGACTCGTCGGCGACGGGCTCGCCGGTGTACTTGCGGATGCTGCGACGGGTGAGGACCGGGTCGCGACC
>CAZTMO010000154.1:0-1688 GCA_964615105.1 uncultured Thermoleophilia bacterium | reverse complement strand
GCGCCCTTCCGTCTCGTCCGCGACAGGGTCTCGTTCCGCTCATGATGCCTCCATCGTACCGCTTGCCCGACGAAGGTGAGACGCCCGCACCCTGCGGGGAGTTCGCGCCACGGAAGTCGTCTCCGTGGGCGACGCCGGCCGATTGTCAGGCGCAAGCCGGACGGCTATCATCCCGTTAAGGGACGCCCGTTCCGCTCTCGAACTCCCCCGCACGGACCATGGACGCCGCACGCACCCGTTATGACGTGATCGTCGTAGGGGCCGGCCCCGCCGGCATCTTCGCCGCGCTCGAGCTCGTGCGCCGCAACGGCGCCCGCGTGCTCGTCGTCGAACGCGGCCCCGACATCGACCACCGAGCCTGCCCGGCGCGCGAGACCGGGCGCTGCGCAAGCTGCGACATCTGCGACATCACCTGCGGCTGGGGCGGCGCCGGCGCCTTCTCCGACGGCAAGCTGACCGTCTCGACCGAGGTCGGCGGCTGGCTCGACCGTTTCATGGACAAGACCGCGCTCAAGGCGCTGGTCGACTACGTCGACGGCATATGGCTCGAGTACGGCGCGCCGCAGGAGCTGCACGGCGGCGGCGGCGAGGAGGTCGAGATCATCCGCCGCCAGGCGCTCCTGCACGGTATGACGCTCGTGCCCGCGCCCGTACGCCACATGGGCACGGAGCGCGCTTACGAGATCCTCACCGCCATGCGCGACGACCTGCGCTCGCACGTGGCGCTGCGCACGAGCACGATGGTGAAGCGGATCCTGGCCGAGAAGAAGCCCGGCCAGAGCGACCTGAGCGCGACCGGCGTGATCCTCGCTGACGGCACCCGGGTGGAGGCCGACGCCGTGGTCGTCGCTCCCGGGCGCGACGGCGCCGCGTGGCTCGTCGACGAGTGCAAGCGCCTGCGCATCGGCATGCGTACGAACCCCGTCGACATCGGCGTGCGCGTCGAGACCGCAGCGACGGTCATGGAGCCGCTCACGAGCGCCATGTACGAGAGCAAGCTCATCTACTACACGCCGAGCTTCGACGACCCCGTGCGCACCTTCTGCATGAACCCCCACGGGGCGGTCAGCATCGAGAACTACGGCGACGTCACCACCGTCAACGGCCACAGCTACGCCGACTTCAAGACCGACCGCACGAACTTCGCCCTGCTCGTGTCGACCGACTTCACCGAGCCCTTCGACGACCCCATCGCCTACGGCAAGTCGATCGCGCGGCTCGCCAACCTGCTCGGCGACCACATCATCGTACAGCGCCTCGGCGACCTGCAGCAGGGCCATCGCTCGACGCTCGACCGCATCCGTCGCGGCACCGTGCAGCCGACCCTGACCGGGGCCACGGCCGGCGACCTCGCCTTCGTGCTGCCTTACCGCCACCTGCGCGACATCCTCGAGTTCCTCGAGGCGATGGACCATCTCGCGCCCGGCGTGAACGGGCGCGACACGCTCCTCTACGGCGTCGAGGTGAAGTTCTACTCGGCGCGACCCGAGCTGGACACGAACCTGCAGACCCCGGTCGCCAATCTGTACGCCGTCGGCGACGGCGCCGGCGTTACGCGGGGTCTGATCCAGGCCTCCGCAGCCGGTGTACTCGCCGCGCGCAGCATCATGGACGGCGGCCGGACGACGCACGCACGGGCACTCTCCGCGCGGCCCCGACCCGGCTGAGGAGTCAGTCGCCCAGCCGGC
>CAZTMO010000153.1:0-5245 GCA_964615105.1 uncultured Thermoleophilia bacterium | reverse complement strand
GCCATGTTGGGGTGGCAGACGCAGACGGGGTGAAAGCCGGCGTGCTGGGGGAGCGCGCGCTTGATGTGCGGGAGCTCGAGGAAGCGCTCGACGACGTCGAGGTATTGGGAGAGCGGGGCCCGGTCGATGCTCTTGCCCAGCAGGACCACGGTGGTCCAGCGGCCCTTGGGGATCAGGGACGCGAGCTCGATGCGAAGGCCCTTCGATCCGTAGGGCACGAAATGCATCTCGCCGCGCATGGCGTCGCGGAGGTCCTCGTCGGTCTCCATCTCCACGACGAAGGCCTTGCGCACGCGAGGGGGGCTGAAGCCGGGGAGGGCGTCCGCGAGCGTGTTGAGCAACGGGTCCGCCGGCACCATCGTGTCCGTCGGGCGGTTGACGCCCGTGGCGAACACCGCGAGGTCCGCCTCCACCTCCTCCACGGCGTCGCGACCGCCGCCCGCGCCCCGGTAGGTGAGCACGGGCTTGCGGTCTGCGGAGTAGCGGACGTCGGTGACGGCGGCGTCGACGACGCGCGCGCCTTCGGCGACGGCGTGGTCGAGGAGGAAGGAGTCGAGGTTGAGATGCGCGTCCGGCCGGCGCTCGGGGCGCGAGCCGCGAAAGACGCTGAGCATCTCCCTGCCCGGGGGCACGGGCAGCTCGATGCTCTTCCAGTCGCCGTGGACGGTGATGTGACTCGTGCGTCCCTGTACGACGCCGTCGGGCAGCTCGAGGCCAGTCTCGCGAAGCGCGTCGACGAGGCGGGGCGAGACGCCGCCGGCGCAGTGGTTGCAGCCGTGCCAGGCAGCGCCGGCGGTCGAGTCGCCGTGGTTCGGCCGTGCCTTCTGCTCGAACACGAGGAGACGCAAGCCCTGACCGCGCGCTCGCGCGCTCCTCAGCGCCTGGATGCTGAAGAACGACGCGGCGGGACCGCCGCCGACGACCGCGACCGTCGCCCCCTCAGGCAGGGCGATCGTCTCGTCGGGATGGCGTCGCGGCACCGGCATCGTCGCTCCTGGCGCGCCTGGAGCCCGCAGTGCCGCGGGCGTCCGGCGCGGACGCGGGGGTGACTCGCTACCTCACTGGCCCGGCAAAGCGGTCCGCCAGTCACCCATGCTGCCCCTCCATGACGCCCGAGGGATCGCGACCGCAGTCGCAGGACGGGCGATCGAGCCGCGTCGCCTCCATGGTCTCCTCCTCACGGTGTCTCGCCACCCTGCGGGCCTTCGCCGAGCACGGCCTTCACCTCGGAGCCTATCTCCTCGAGGAGTTCGGGGTAGGCGTCTTCGAGTGTCGGCGTCATCACCTCGCTGAACGTCAGGTTGTCGTCGATCTCGACCGCGAAGACGTGCACGGCGCCGTCGTCGGGGACGACGGCGCCCGTCCTGCGGCCGAGCTCGAGAGCGGTCGCGAAGTTCGTGTCGTGTACGTTGCGCAGGTTCATCGTCTCTCTGAGCGAGACGGCCGTGAACCGATACCAGGTGCCCGGGCTGCCGTCGCGCGTCTTGACGGAGTCGATGACGATGAGCCGCTCGTAGCCTTTCACGAGGTCAAGGAGGTTCAGGCCTCCCACCGAGCACTCCTCGACGACGTCGACATCGGGGCGCGGCCCGAGCCGTGCGGCCAGGTCCGTCGCGAGGCGCACCCCGACGGCGTCGTCGCTGAGCACGGGGTTGCCCATGCCGAGCAGCAGCGTCTTCATCGGCCCGCGCTCGACGGCTCGCGGAGCCGACGCCGCGGGCGCCCATACGTCCCGCCACCTCCACGGCGAGGACCCGATGCGTCCAGGACTGCGGTCACGGTGTCGTCCCTTCAGCAGTTGCGCTTGAACTCGCGGTAGAGCTCTCCGCCTTTGATGATCCGCACCTCCAGAGGCATCTCGCCGGGGAGGCTGTGCGTCGCGCAGCTGAAGCACGGGTCGAAGGCGCGGAAGGCCATCTCCACCATGTTGAGGATCCCCTGCGTCGGTTCGACCCCGGGCTTGATGATCGACTGGGCGACCTTGCGCGTCACCATGTGGATGGGGGCGTTGTTGTTGGTCGTGCCCACGATGAGGTTGGCGCTGGTGCACATGCCGTTCTCGTCGCAGGTGTAATGATGCGTGAGTGTGCCCCGCATCGCCTCGACGATGCCGACGCCCTCGCCGGTGATCTGCTGCGGCACGACCCGGTAGCCGTCGCCGGTGATCTCGGGGTCGTCGACGTACTTCTGCAGGGTCTCTGCGTTCTGCACCATCTCGACGAGGCGCGCCCAGTGCTGAGCGAGCAGCGCCTTGACGGGCTTGCCGCCGAGGGTCGAGTACAGCTCCTCGTAGGCCTCTTGCGCCTTGGGCGTCGCCATGCCGTCGGCCACGTTCAGACGCGCCAGCGGGGTGGCGCAGTAGAGGCTCGTGTCGATGCCCTCGACGAAGCCCTTCCAGCCGCGTTGCTTCAGATAGGGGAACTTGAGGTAGGACCACGGCTCGACGTGCTCGGCGACGTAGTCCATGTACTCGTGGGGTGAGTACTTGCAGATCTCGTTGCCCTCGAAGTCGACGACGCGGACCTTGCCGTCGTAGAAGTTGACCTTGTCGTCGTCGTCGACCAGGCCCATGTTGTGCACGTCGAGCGAGTACGGCCCGTTGACGATGATGTCGACGTAGGCCTCGTTGCCGAGGACGACGTCACGGAAGAGCTGCAGCGAGAACTGAGTGAAGTCGTAGAGCTCGGCGACCATCGGCTTGATCTTCTCGAGATCTTCCTTGGAGCACCCCTTGGCGACCCCGCCCGGAAGGCACCAGACGAGGTGCGTGAAGCGCCCGCCGAGGATCATCTGGATCTCCTGCGCCATCGCCCGCGCCTTTATGACCTGGCCGCCGATCTCGAGGCCGACCTTGTCGACCACGCCGAGGATGTTGCGCATGGCCGGCTCGCTGTCCGGGCCGCAGACGAAGTCGGGGGCGGCGAGGGCGTAGAAGTGAGCGGTGTGACTGTGGATGTAGTGCGCGTTGTAGTACATGTCGCGCAGCTTGTGGGCCAGCTCCGGGCATTCGTCGCCGAAGCAACCGTCGACGGCCTTCGCGCTGGCCATGTGGTGGCTCGCCGGGCAGACGCCGCAGATGCGCGTGACGATGCGCGGCAGCTCCTCGATCGGCCGGCCCTCGACGAACCGTTCGAAGCCGCGGAGCTCGGGGATCTGGAAGTGACAGTCCTCTACCGCGCCCTCGTCGTCGAGAAAGATCTCGATCTTGCCGTGGCCCTCGAGCCGGGTGATGGGGTCGATGCTGATGCGCCGCGTCATGACGCGACCCTCCTCTCGAGCAGCGAGGCCGGCAGTGCGAAGCGGTAGCTCAGGCCCGCGATGTCGGGGACGTCCGCGATGATGCGCTCGATCTCCTCCGGGTCCTTGCTGTCGATGATCGAGCCGAGGGCGCTGACGAACTTCGCCCCCTGGTCCGTCACGTTGGGCAGCGGTCCGTAGCAGCCGCGGCAAGGCATGTTGGTGTTGGGGCAGCGGACGCCACAGCCGGAGCGCGTGACGATGCCGGCGCAGGGGATGCCCTGCTCGAGCAGGCAGCGCTCCGGGTCCTGGATGATCTCCCAGGGCCGGTAGAACTTCGTGATCTTCTTCTCCTCGCGCTTGCGTCGGCAGTCCTCGCACACGGCGACCTCGGAGGCGCCGACGACCGCGCCCTTGGGTGGCGCTTCCGCCTGACCGGTCAGCGCCGTCACCAGCGCCTGCACGACCGTCTTGACCTGCGCCGGCGCCGGCGGGCAGCCCGGCAGGTAGTAGTCGACGTCGACCACGTCGTCGAGCTTGTAGACGCGGTCGTAGAAGACGGGGATCTCGAGCTCGTAGCCGTCGTCCGTACTCTGTGGCAGCGGCACGGTCTCGTTGCCGCTCTGGATCGACGGGTTGTGCAGGTACGCACGGTCGAAGATCTCGTCCTTGCTCGTGAAGTTCGCGAGCCCGGGGATGCCCCCGAGGTGGGCACACGAGCCGTAGGCCACGAAGAGCTTGCTCTTCTGGCGCATCAGCTTGGCCACGTGCTCGTTCTCGCTGTTGCGCACGGCGCCGTTGTAGAAGGAGACGTCGAGCTCGCCGTCGTCCATGGCCTCGAGGTCGGCGTACTTGCCGTCCACTGCGATCGGCCAGAAACGGATGTCCGCGGCGGCCGCGATGTCGAGAATGAACTCGTTGGTGTCGAGAAGGGAGACGTCGCAACCGCCGCACGCGGCGCCCCAGTACTTCGCGATCTGCAGCTTTGTGGCCACGGGTCACCTTCCCGCCGCGTCGGCCTGCAGCGCCGGCTTGATGCTGCAGGGACCGAGCTGACGGACACGCTCGGTCATGTCGTTGACGATGTCGGCGAACCGCTGTCCCTCGCTGGCGCTGACCCACTCGAGGCGCACGCGGTCTTCTTCGACGCCGTATTCGGCCAGTAGCTTCTTCAGCAGCGGATACCGCCGCATGAGCTTGTAGTTACCCTCGGAGTAGTGGCAGTCGCCCGGGTGGCAACCGCAGATGAGGACGCCGTCGGCGCCCTCCGCGAGGGCCCGCATCACGAACGTGGGGTCGACGCGCGCCGAGCACATGACGCGGATGATGCGCACGTTCGGCGCGTAATGGATGCGGCTCGTGCCGGCCAGATCGGCGCCCGTGTACGAGCACCAGTTGCAGAGAAAGCCGACGATCTTCGGCTCGAACGTCATGCCAACACCCCCTCGATCTGGGCGAAGATCTGCTGGTCAGTGAAGTGCCTCGCCTTGATGGCTCCCGAGGGGCAGGCGGCCACGCAGGCGCCGCAGGCCTTGCACAGCGCGCTGATCACGTGGCTGCGGCGCTTCTGTATGTCGAACTCGATGGCCGTGTACGGGCAGAGCTCGTTGCAGACGCGGCAGCCCGAGCACAGGTCCTCGTCGACCGCGGCGTACACCGCGTCCACGTCGAGCTTGCCGCGCGCGATATGGGCGAGGATGCGCGCCGCGGCGGCGCGCGCCTGGGCGACGCTGTCGGGGATGTCCTTCGGGGCCTGGCAGGCTCCGGCGATGTAGACCCCGTCGGTCGTCGTCGCCACCGGGTCGAGCTTCGGGTGGCTCTCGATGAACCAGCCGTCCTTGTCGCAACTGATGTTGGTGAGGTGGGCGACGTCGCGACAGTCCGGCTGGGCCTCCATGCCCACCATGAGGATGATGAGGTCGGCGGGCAGCTCGATGACCTCGCCGGAGAGCTGCTCGTTCACCTCGATCAACATGTCGCAGTCGTCCTTGGGGTCGGCCTTGCGCAC